>MIBM01000100.1:20232-20374 GCA_001830645.1 Spirochaetes bacterium RIFOXYC1_FULL_54_7 | reverse complement strand
CCCATAAGCCCCACCGTAGCCAGGCGCATCCTGGACGAGATCCGCCGAGGTGATGTGGGCTCCAGGGCCTCTGACTACGCACTTACCGCCAGGGAGACCGAGGTCCTGCGTGACATAGTGAATGGCCTGACCTACCGCGAAC
>MIBM01000100.1:19258-20192 GCA_001830645.1 Spirochaetes bacterium RIFOXYC1_FULL_54_7 | reverse complement strand
ACACATCCTGCACATCTATCAGAAGTTGAACGTCAGCTCAAAGGCCGAGGTGGTACGCAAGGCCTTGGAGGAGAGGCTGATCTGACAAAGGCACCAGCACTATTGGGTTCTCGATAACTGAAATCCGGCAAAACCACCAAAACGTATATAACTTCAACATTCTCACTTTGTCCGCGGCGAATGTCTAAACCCATGTATAAACTTGAATTGTGCTTGACAAGGGGATGTGCGAAGACCAGAATCTAGGATGCGGCGTTGCCGGAAAAAGAAACTGGTAGTGCAGGCAAGGGAAGCGGAAAATCAAAATGTTGTTGGACGGTTATTTACACTTTTCATCGCAGGATGCCTTTTCCGGCCGGATGTCTGTTCCTGTCAGTTTACGTGAGTATTCTTTAAGGCATGAAAGAACATTCGAAGGGAAACGCTATGAACATTGAAGGCAGTATCCAAAGAGGACAATCGAGTGCGACGGACTCTCGTCTGGCGGTGCGCGAATTGCATAAAGCGATAGCGCAGAATGACACGGCGTTGATCATATTCTTCTGTTCCAGCGAATACGACCTTGACGCCTTGGCTGATGAAATAAATCAGGTGTTCAAGGGCATCCAGGTCGTAGGCTGTACTACCGCGGGGGAGATCGGGCCTTCGGGGTATCGCAATGGAAGCCTTTCGGGGATTAGTTTTCCCGCGTCGACGTTTACCGCCCTTACCGCTTCGATGGATAACCTTAATGATTTTATAATCACCGACGGGCAGGTCGCCGCTCACGCGCTCCTCCAGGAACTGGAAGTGCGGGCGCCGAACTCCGGACCAAACAATAGCTTCGCATTCCTGATGATCGACGGTTTGTCGATACGGGAGGAGCAGGTGGCGAGAGCGTTCCAGAACGGTATAGGCAAGATCAGATTGTTCGGTGGTTCCGCCGGAGACGATA
>MIBM01000100.1:17456-19150 GCA_001830645.1 Spirochaetes bacterium RIFOXYC1_FULL_54_7 | reverse complement strand
CGGCCGCGGCTGAATATGCCCGGTTGGTTGGCGTAGCCGTCGAAGACCTTCAACCCTCGCTTTTTGCTTCCTCTCCGGTCGTTGTCGTAATAGATGGTACTGATTATGTTCGTTCCATCCAGAAAATGAATGAGGATGGCAGTTTGACCTTCTTCAGCGCAATCGATGAGGGTCTTGTATTCAGGGTAGCGCGCGGTGTAGATCTGGTTGCCAATCTGAAACGGGCCTTTGCTGATCTCAGTAGCGAGATCGGTGCGCCGCAACTGATCATCGCCTGCGACTGTATTCTGCGGAACCTGGAGATTACCAATAGCGGTATAAAAGAAACCGTCGGCGAGCTTATGTGCGAAAACAACGCTGTCGGCTTCAGCACATACGGGGAGCAGATCGACGGTGTGCATGTCAATCAAACGCTCACTGGCATCGCCATCGGCTATCCGCATCCCTGATATGGACGACACGCCGAAGATCTCAACCGATGAAGCCCTCCGAGCAGAGAACTTTCGTCTCAATAAAATCGTCAAATCCCTGATGAACCGCGCGGAGCGGGCGATGAGCGCGGGGGGGACAGATTTCGGCTTATTCCAGGCTACGGTAATGCTTGAAAACCAGGTCAGGGACAGGACCCGGGAACTCGAAGCCGCACTCAATGAAAACGAGAAGATCAATTACGACTTGGAAAGGGAAAAGGAGGAACAGCGAAAATTATACCGGAAACTGGAGGAAGCCCAGACTCAGCTATTACAATCGGAAAAACTTGCAGCAATTGGGCAATTGGCCGCAGGGGTAGCCCATGAGATCAACAATCCGATAGGTTTCATAAATTCGAATCTGGGTACGCTCAGAGACTACTCTTCAAGCTTATTGCGCTTGATCGCGATCTATGAGAAGACCGAGGATTCATCCGATTCGGCCACCGAAAAAAAAGCCCTCATTGTAGAAATGAAACGGGAAATGGATTTTCAGTACCTGAGCGATGACCTTCTCGAGCTTATCGATGAATCAATCGATGGCTGTGCGCGCGTACGCCGGATTGTCCAGGACCTACGGGATTTTTCCCGTGTTGGTGATGTTCAGTGGCAAAAGGCGGATCTCCACGACGGGTTGAACAGCACGCTCAACCTTGTCTGGAACGAAATCAAATTCAAAGTGGATGTGATCAAGGAATACGGGGTGGTCCCTTTGGTGGAATGCATCCCTTCGCAAATCAATCAGGTATTCATGAATCTGCTGGTCAACGCAGCCCAAGCCATATCTGAACATGGAAGCATTACCCTGAAAACCGGTTGCGAGGGCGACAAGGCGTGGATATCGGTAAGCGACACCGGGACGGGCATTCCGGCGGATATGTTGCCCAGGATATTTGACCCGTTTTTTACGACCAAACCCCTTGGCAAGGGAACGGGTTTGGGACTTTCCGTAGCCTTCGGCATCATCAAGTCACATGACGGACTTATTGAAGTTGACAGTCGGGTTGGTCAAGGTACGACCTTCACTGTGAGATTGCCGGTCCAGCGAAATATCAACTGAATCCTGCCCTGGTGGTCGTAAATAGATCTGTAATTTTGATCCTGTTTATGGACGGCTGGACTTCCGTTTCATTCCGATTACGCTCTCAAGACCGGGCATGGTGTGAACCCAAGAGTTTACCAAGCCGGGAATTCCTGATCGGTCCAGTCTTTGCCCTCGACGTC
>MIBM01000100.1:17115-17360 GCA_001830645.1 Spirochaetes bacterium RIFOXYC1_FULL_54_7 | reverse complement strand
TACTACATCTGGTGTAGATCCAGCACCAAGGGTCTTGCCCCCTCAAGATAAAATACACCCTTTGGTGCATATCGGGTTCCGGTAAACGACCATACAATGACGCTTGGTGGGGTTTTTGTCTGTTTGCTTGCCATGACCGGTATCTGGAACCGGGATGACTTTCTGGCAGCTTTGGCCCACCGTAGCTTACCCAACAGGAGTCAACTATGAGCGATCAGACCAAGAAGGGAGCCCTCGACTGGTAT
>MIBM01000100.1:16244-17103 GCA_001830645.1 Spirochaetes bacterium RIFOXYC1_FULL_54_7 | reverse complement strand
CTGCTCATGCGCATCCTCGCCGGCCTCGTGCTCGGTGCCATCGTCGGTATCGTGCTCGGATTCATGCCGGACGCGATCAAGGGCTTCACGGATTTTGCCAGGCCGTTCGGTGACATCTTCGTGAGGTTGCTGAAGATGATCGTCGTACCGGTGATCTTCCTTTCCCTGGTGGCTGGTGCCGCCAGCATAGCTCCGAGCCGTCTGGGTCGGGTAGGCATCAAGATCATGGTGTACTACCTGCTTACCAGTGCCTTCGCGGTAGTCATCGGACTGGTTTTCGCCAACATCTTCCGCCCGGGCATGGGCATGGGTATCGTAGGTGCCTCCGGCGCAGCCGGCAAGGCCGCCGCCTCCCCGGCGATGGTACAGGTATTGCTCAACATCATTCCCACCAACCCCATCGAGTCCCTTACCAAGGGTGATGTGCTTCCGATCATCTTCTTTGCGGTGGTCTTCGGCATCTCCCTGTCCTACATCAAGGATTCCAAGGATGCCAAACTGGCCAAAGCCGGCACTACCCTGCTTGACGCCACCAATGGAGCCGCCGAAGCCATGTACAAGGTGGTTGGCGGTATCATGCAGTATGCCCCCATCGGTGTATTCGTGCTGATCTCCATCGTCTTTGCCCAGCAGGGTGCCAAGGCTCTCGGACCCCTGCTTATCGTTACCCTGACGGTTTATCTCGGACTCATAGTCCACCTGGTCGGTGTATACGGCGGCTTCCTGGCCATCAACAAGTTCGGCTTCCTGAAGTTCCTCAAGAGGGCCAACGAGGCCATGATAACCGCCTTCGTAACCCGTTCATCCGGCGGTACCCTGCCTGTCACCCTGCGCAATACCGAAGACAACATGGGCGTTC
>MIBM01000100.1:7615-16234 GCA_001830645.1 Spirochaetes bacterium RIFOXYC1_FULL_54_7 | reverse complement strand
GTACCGCGATCTACCTCGGCGTCTGTGCCATGTTCATTGGCTATGCCATCGGGCAGCCCCTGACCTTCAACCAGCAGATGACCGTTGTTATAACCGCCACCCTGGCATCCATCGGCACCGCCGGTGTGCCCGGAGTCGGCGCCATCATGCTCCTTATGGTCCTTGAATCCATCGGCCTCAAGGTCACCGAAGGCTCGGCGGTTGCCGCCGCCTATGCCATGATCCTCGGTATCGATGCCCTCCTGGACATGGGCCGCACCAGCCTGAACGTGACCGGCGACATGGTTGGTACTGTGGTAGTAGCCAAGGGCGAGAAGGAACTGGACATGGCCAAGTGGGCCTAAGGCTCGCATTGCCAGACTGAGCTGATCCTTCCAAGCCGGATCCGGGTAATACCGGGTCCGGCTTTTCCATCGGAGTGAAAACAATGGCCTACGATAAAGTGCTCATAATCGGCGGGGGAGTCGGTCCCATGGCTGGTGTCGCCCTGCATGCCCGTATCATCCAGAATACCCTGTCCGGCGGCAGCGACCAAGGCCACCTTGACCTGCGCCACTTCTCCCGGTCCGCGGATGTAACGGACAGGACAGAGTATCTTCTGGGGCGGCAGGCCGTAAGTCCGGCTGAAGGCATGGCCAGGACCATAGTCATGGCTGCCGCCGGCCTTGGTGGTCATGATGCTGTCATCGGAGTGCCATGCAACACCTTCCATGCCCCCGCCATATTCAGGCCATTTACAGATAGGGTTGCGGTTATTGCAAAGGCCTCAGGTGTCTCCCTGCAGGTTGTACACATGCTGGACGAAACCATGGCCCTGCTGAAGACGGTTGTGCCTGGGTCGGATTTCCCGGGCACAGGAATCATAGGGCTCATGTCCACAACCGGAACACGGGCCTCCGGTGTCTACGATTCATTACTTGCCGGTGCTGGCTTTGCTGCTCTTCATGTAGATGATGCCGACCAGGCCGTACTGCATGCCGCCATCTACGATCCTGCCTGGGGCATCAAAGCCACCGGACAACCCGGTGCACGGGCGACAGAAACCCTGCGTGGCCTGGCTGGCAAGCTGGCAGACCGTGGCGCCCGGGCCGTCATACTTGGTTGCACGGAACTGCCACTTGCGTTGACTGAATCGTCGATTTGCGGTATCCCATTGGTGGATCCCGTCCTGGCACTGGCCAGGGCCATGATACGCGAGGCTGCGCCAGCCAAGCTGGCGCCTCTGCCTTCTACCCCGGAGGCCTGAGTTTCCGGGGGCAAGAAAAGGAGTGCTTGTGAATCCCATAGCCAAAGAACTGAACGCCGTACTCGAAGGCACCATAGCCGGCAAAGCCATGTCAAAGCTGGGCAAGCGGATGTATTTTCCCAAGGGCATCATTTCCCAGGCTGCCGAGGCCAAGAAGGAAGCCTATGCGGTGGATGCCACCATCGGCATAGCCACCGAGAAGGGCGCTCCCATGTCCCTGTCCGCCATACGCAATGCCCTCTCCGGGCTTAGTGTCGGAGAAGTGTTCCCGTATGCTGCTACTGCAGGCCTGCCTAAGCTCAGGGAAGCCTGGAAGCAGGAAACCCTCAAGAAGAATCCAGGACTTGCCGGCAAGGCGGTCTCCCTGCCTGTAGTGGTTACCGGATTGACCCATGGCATCTCCATCCTGGCCGACATGTTCCTGGAACCCGGTGACCCTGTCATAGTACCGGATCTCTTCTGGGACAATTACGAGCTTATCTTTGCCGACAGGGTAGGGGCGGAGATCCGGGGCTTCCCCTTGTTTGATGCTGCCGGTGGCTTCAATGTGAATGGCCTTGCTTCCGAACTGGCCAAGGTCAGGGGCAAGAAGGCCTTCATGGTACTGAACTTCCCCAACAATCCCACCGGTTACACCCTCAAAGCAGCCGAAGCAGCCAGGCTCACCGTGGTCCTCAAGGCCGAGGCCGAAAAGGGCACCTCCCTGGTGGTGGTGTGCGATGATGCTTATTTCGGTCTGTTCTATGAGGATGACATCCGCATGGAATCGGTCTTCACCGATCTGGCTGACCTGCACGAGAACATCCTGGCGGTCAAAGCCGATGCGGCAACCAAAGAAGAACTGGTCTGGGGCCTCCGGGTTGGCTTCCTGTCATATGCAGCCAGAGGTCTGGAGCCGAAGCACCATGAAGCTTTGGTGCAGAAGACCATGGCCTTCATCCGTGCCTCCATCTCCTGCTCCAATACCCCCGGGCAGGCTTTGGTGCTCAAGGCCCTGGAGTCTGCCACCCATGATGCCGAGAAGGATGTCACCTTCGCCGCCATCAAGACCAGATACGTTGAAACCCGCAAACTGGTCAATGCCATGAAGGGTCCCCTGAAGGCTCTGCCCTTCAACTCCGGCTACTTCATGACCTTTGCCACCCCCGGCGGCAAGGCAGAAGTCCTGCGCCGTCTCTTACTGGAGAAATACGGAGTGGGTACCATATCCTTCCAGGGTAAGTACCTGCGGGTGGCCTACTCAAGTGTCGACATAGAGAACCTGCCAAAGGTCTTCAAGGCCATAGACGAAGCAGCCATAAGCTGCTGCAGTTGACCGCGGATTGCGGATTGCGGCTGGCTGAAAAGGCCGGACAAATAAAAAACCGGGAGGCGAGGCATCGTCTCCCGGTTTTTTACATTCGGGATTTAGAACGGGGCAAAGACCAAGGGGAACAAGTTTCTGCTATCCCGGCTAAAAAGAACCATTCAACCTGCAGCCAGTTGCCGGACTATCGAGACCAGATCCTTCACTATTATCGGTTTACTCATTGTAACATGTGCGCCGAAGGCCTTTGCATGGCGCAGTAGATCCTCACCCCTGCCCGTGCTGCCTCCACCGGAGATCGCGATTATCCTGACCGTTGGTAAAAGCTGCTTGATGGCGAGAATGGTCTCATAACCTTCTTTGACCGGCATGAGGAGATCGGTAACTACGATCCTGCAAGGATGCGCGGAAAAAATCCTGATGCCCTCATCCCCGTTGGCTGCTGTAATAACCGTAAACCCGGCGTTTTCAAGGGCGTTCTTCATAAGTTCGAGGAGATCCAGGTCATCCTCTATCAGTAACACGTAGGGCATCACTCACACCTTCTATTCCGATCAAGGTCCACTATTGCCGGGAACATCGCTAGTAATAGTGCTACTATTATTGGGATTTTTCAATAGTGCTATATTCAAGTACATCCTGTACCGTTTGCAACAGGAGTCTGAGGCTTGGCGGTTTACGCACGAATTCGCGTATGCCGATCGATTCAGCCGAGGCCGCATCGATCTTGTCGTGTGGCCAATGGCATAGTATCAGGGGCAAGCCTGGAGCTGCGTTCGCAAGTGCCGGGCATAATTCGGTCCACGCAATGTCCTCAATGCTCGTATCTACGAGGACAAGCGAAAAGCGGCCTGGCGTGTCCTGTATCAAGGCGATGGCCTCGCATCCCGATGCGACAGCCGTGACCTGATAACCAAGCTTGCCGAATCCGTTTATGGCTAGTTCATAGATGCCTGGGGTGTTTTCGATGAACAGAAGCCGTGCAGACTCTATGGTATCTATCATTCTGCTTGATTTGACATCCGGGGTTGCCTCCACCGAAATTACGTCATCATTATTGGTTTTCGCTGCCATCAATGGGAATATCATGTCGAAGGTAGTCCCTGCCAAGGGCTCGCTTAGGACGCCTATCCATCCTCCATGCTGCTGCATGATTCCACGCGCTACTGACAAGCCCAGGCCCGTTCCTTTGCCCACGTCTTTGGTACTGAAAAACGGTTCGAATATGTGTTCCATTACCGAGGGAGTCATGCCTTCTCCCGTGTCACGTATCGACAGGTGTAAATAGTTGCCCATTGGTAAATCCGTTAAATGTGGAGGCGCAAGTGAAAAGGTCTCGGGGGCTAGATTTATTTCCACAGAGCCTGGTTTCTGCCCGATTGCATCGAATGCATTCTTGCAGATATTCAGTATGAGCTGTTCGACAAGTATGGGATTGGCCATTATCTGCGGGCAGTCAGGGCTGATGTGCAAGACCATGGATACATAGGGCGGCACAGACGTGTTGACGAGGGAAAGCGCTCCATTGACGATGGTGGCAAGAGATGAAGGCGACAGGGAGTTTTGCGATGTCCTGCCATATACGAGTATCTGCTTGACTATTTCGCGTCCACGCTCACCTGCGGCATATGCGCTTGCAAGGAGATGTTTCCGGGGATCATCGTTCCCCGTCTTGTCGAGTACCGTTTCTATCGAGCCCATGATTATACCTAGAATATTATTGAACTGGTGGGCAGTTCCGCCCGCAAGCTTTGCAAGCGCTTCGTTTCTGGATGCTTTGCCCAGTTTTTGCTGTGCTTGCTTCAACCGGTCGAGCATAGTGTTCAGCGTGTGGGCAAACATCGTCAACTCATCATTTCCTGTCGTTTCAAGCCGGTAGGAGTTGCTGCCTTGAATGCGTACAAGATCGGCATCCTTGCCGAGCCGCACCAAGCGATCGATAACATGGCGTTTGAGTAGAAGAAGAAACGCGAGGCACAGTATGCCGTTTAAAATGAGCATGGACAGTAAAAAATAGCCTACACCCTGCAGTCCCCGGGCATATATATCCCGGGGTATTTCCGTCCTGACAAGCAGGGCAGGCGCACCGAACAAGTCGTCCAGCCTCGCATACCCCGCTATGATTGACAGTCCTGTTGTCTTGTTGAAACGCTTGCCTCCGGTCATCATGGCCTCGTGGGCTTCCTTGAATTCTTCGTTCCAAGGGGCATCGTTGAATTCGCACACAGAAAGCGGCAGGCGTAAAAGTTCGCTCAGTTGGATGAGCTTGGTTTCGTCGATGAAACGAGCCATAATCATCGTACCCCCAACGGGTCCTTTCATTTCGCTTGTCAAGACAGGCAGAGCGGCAATCATGACAGGCTTTTCATCGAGAAAAAGCAGACTCCTGATCGATCGGTTTTCTGGCTCATGCACAAGAAAGGGCGAAAGCGATAGAACCATGGTGGAAAGGGCTGCTGAAACTGGCAGTTCGGTCTCCGTTTCAAGATCAATGGACTTGCTGTATACGATAGAGCCTTCAGTGTCGAAAAAGGCCATGATATTTACATCGAGATTGATGAATGTGCTGTCCATCATATTTTCTTGGATATACTGATCCCGGTGGCCGGCGATAAATTCGTAGGTATCATCCCAATTTGCCCAATCGCCCAAGGTTGACCCAAGCTTGTTCAGGGAATCGTCGATGGCAGCTACTACCCGATCTACATGTTCTCCAGTAATCTGGTTTTCGAGTTCCACGAAACTATCCAGCACCAACAGCTTTGAAACAACTCCCACGAGCACATTGAGGCTTACCATGAGAAGAATCGTAATGGTAAGAATTTTTATACGGATACTCATGCGGATCCTCGTTCCTGATGACTGACTACAAGTTACTGTCCACGCTGCCTCCATCCGGAGAAGTGCGGCGGCCGGCTTGTCTGTGGAAAATAAAACCCGGGAGGCAAGGCATTGTCCCCCGGGTTTTTTCTGGCTCTGATTTTATTTATCTACTTCTACGATGGCTGCCGTAGGGGCGTTGGTCTTTACGCTCTCGATGCCGCTCAGGCATGCATCCTTGGAGTTGTACGCCTCGCTGGTGGCAATGATCTGGCCATTGCCGGCCTTCAGGCGGAACCTGAACTTCCCGCCCTTGTCAGAAAAGTACTCGAATTTGCCTGCCATTGATTCCTCCTGGTTGATTGGTTGATATCGATAATGCAAAGGTTACTGCGGGGGCGGATTGATTTCAAGTTGGCGTGGAAAAACATGACAGCGGATGTGAACTGATCTTGATCCACCGACCAGTCTGGTGCGATAGTCTGTGTTGACAGAGTGTGAGTCAACACCGCGGAGGGTCCATCCATGCAGATCCTGGTCTTCGTCGTCATCACCCTGGCAGTGGCAACAGCCATGGAGTTCGTAGCCTGGTGGGAGCATAAATACATCATGCACGGATTTCTGTGGATCCTGCATGAGGACCATCACAAACCCCTCCGCAAGGGTCTTCAACTGAACGATCTGTTCGTCCTGCTTTTTGCCCTGCCCTCGTTCCTGCTCATCTTTCTTGGCTTGCTGTACGAGGTCGCCTATCTGCCTGCGGTAGGAGCGGGCATGGCCATCTACGGAGTCTGTTACGCCCTGTTCCACGATGTGATGTTCCACAAGCGGGTAAAATGGCTGAAGCTGAAGCCCAGGGGCAGGTATTTCGAGGGCATCATCAATGCCCACCGTCTGCATCACCGTACCAACGAGAAGGACGGAGACCTGTCTTTCGGCTTCCTGTACGCCCCGGCGGAATATGCCGATCCGGCACGCTGGCCACCCAGAACGCCCTCAGGTTCTGCCTGAAGGCCGGTATTGGGATAACCGGTCTGGTTTGCAAGCGGCCGGTTCGATAACTGGCTTGATTTGTCATCGCCCTCCGAGCTTGGTGGCAGCGGCTTTCAGACGGGTGGTTTCGGTCTTGTCCGGTTTGCCATCCTTGAGCATCCAGTTGATCATCTCCAGTTTATGGCTGTCCGGAACGCGCTTGTCCTTACCCTGCGCGAGCATGTCGGGGAGCAGGGCCCTGTCAGGGTCGACAAAACTGCCGACCCCGAAGAGGCCGGGCAGTTGCGAGTAGAATGCAAAGCGCATGAAACGCAGTTCAAGGGATTCCGGGTACGCCTCGATCAGGCCGTCATAATCGGTTATCGCCACATTCACCCTGTTGAACTTCTCCAGCAATTTCAGCGAGTGCTTGCCAATCAGTCCCTCCAGCGAAGCCCGGTAAGCCCTGGCCATGGGCGGCCATAGAAGTCGTTCATCGGGGAATCTGGCATCCATGGAACGTATGGCCTTTTCGGTTGCGGCCATGGACTCCACCGCTCCGGTGAAGTCTCCCCTTAGCTCCGCGATGGTTGCCGCATCCAGGCCTGTATAGACGGTGGTCGAAGGGGCAATGCTGCCTGCGGTCCCGCTGGTTGTTCCATCGGAATTTCCACCTGTTGTCCAGCTGGCTGCCAAGCCAGCCAAGAGCATTGCCACCAGTGCCACGTATCTGCGATGTGTCTTGTTTTTGTTGCTATTTGATTTCATATAGTTGTACACCCTGTAAAGGCATCGTATGGAAGACCGAGCCTGTGTGCTTCTTCGATAACCGAAGCCTGGATCCGCGCGGCCTCAAGTCCTGTGGGACAGGCCAGCCAGAATGCCCCCCCTGCACCTCCTCCGCTCAGCTTGCCGCCTGTTGCTCCTGCTGCCAGACCTGCGGCCAGGACCGCGTCCATGGCAGGGGTGGACAAACCGAGCTTGCTGAGTATGCCCATCGCTGCGTTTGCCAAGCTGCCCAGACTGGAAGCAGCTGGGCTCGTATTTTCCAGCAAGGCCGCCGCTACATTGGCTGCACAGGAGGCTTCCCGCGGAACCGTGCCGTATACAAGATCTATGCCGGCCCTTGGCAGGAAACTGACAGAAGGCAGGCCAGCTGGCTGTGGCGCAAAGAGGCACAGCCTCTGCCAGAGAGCCAGGCCGGTATCCACCCCGGATGGCCTGCCGTGGAAAACCCTTTCGCCATCATGGGCAGCTGCCCAGATTTCCGCATCTTCAGGAAGGGCGTGCTTGCCATGGGCAGTTTTGTCCGGGCTGGACACCGTGGCTTCATAGTCGGCAACAGCCCTGGCCATGGCGACGCATACCGCCCCGGAAGAGCCAAGTCCCGCGGATACCGGAATGTCCGAATCGAACTCCAGGAGTCCGCCAGGCAGGGCCTGCTTGTTTGCAGGCTTCGCCGGTTCTTCGATCCAGGCAGGTCTGTCAAAACCAAAATGGCCGGCAATGCGCTCGAAGGCGAGCCGGAGTGAAGGCTGGTACTCCTCGTGACAAGCCAACTCAAGCTGCTTGTTGCCGGGGGTCCATCTGACTGTAAGCTGACCGGGCAAGCCAAGGCCCAGGGCAGGATGGCCATGCACCACTGCATGTTCGCCGAAGAGTATGAGTTTGGCGCCGCCACTTCCTATGAAAGCCATTTGGGGCCTCCCGTAGGTCTGAAGGCGATGCATCCTGCAGGCGTGGAGTCTGGGCTTTCAAGTTTCAGGTCTTGCAGCAGCATCAGACCCAGTTCGTTGCCCGCTCCGAGAGCCTTTACCTTCACCGCTTCGAAACCGGGAGGTGGTGCAATGAAGGCACTGTAGCCTATGGCATCTCCAAGTTGCCGACCTGCGGTCCCGGCCTGGTCCATGGCCGAGCGGAAGGCATCAGCATCTCCTGAGGTTGTAGCCTGTATCAAATTGCACACCGAAGTTTTCATAGCCGCGAGTATGGTCCTGGCTTCCGTGGTCTGTCTGGCCACCCACAGCCGGAAAGCACTTACAGCCTCCGCACTGCGTACCGCGGCCGGGCCCGGTACCAGTGCTGCGTGTATGGATGGCAGGGCAACCAAAGCCTTCCAGCCGGGCTTTGTACCCCCGGTGAAAATGCCGCAGCCGCCGTGCAGGGAGGCTAAAACATCGTAGCCGCTTCCCCGTCCACCCTGGGAAACCCGGTGACCTGCCAGAGCAGCCTCGACAGAAAAGTCGATCAGGTGTGCATCCTTCAGACCAGCAGC
>MIBM01000100.1:4429-7593 GCA_001830645.1 Spirochaetes bacterium RIFOXYC1_FULL_54_7 | reverse complement strand
GCTACCGCGGCGGCGGCGCTCGAACCGAAGCCCGCCGTGCGCCCCCCGGGAACAAAAAAGGCGGAGCTGTCCACCTCCATGGCCAAGGGACCTGGCATGGACTTTCCACGGACCTCGAGAGCCTCCGCACAGGACAGTATCATGGCCTCAGCCAGGGGCAGGTCGTCACCACCTCCCGGATGCCACAGCAGGCTTGACTCTCCCATGATGGCCCGTATGGACCAGGTTCTGCCTGGCGAGGTGGTAGCACTGGCCCTTAGCCGGGGTTCCACGGCTACAGCCAGGCCTTGGCCGCCTTCGTCCAGGACTAGATACTCTCCGGCCAGCAGAAGGTTGCCCGGTACACTGAGCCTCATGCGTCTGGCTCCCGTTGTGGATGCCATTCACCAAGGTCTGGGTCGATACCGGGTTTGGCTTCGATGAATGACAAACCAGGGACCGCGTCGGCAAGTTCCTGCCGCACCCGGCCAAGCTCCTGATCAAGGCACAGAACCTTTACCTGGGGGCCGGCATCCATGGTCTCCCAAGCTCTAACTCCTTTGGTCCTGAGGGTGGCGCAGGCCTGTATGACCCCGAGGGAGGCAGGCAACCAGTACAGCACTGGTGGTTCGGCCGCCATGGCAGAGGCATGCATACGAAGGTATGACAACCGTGCCAGTTCTCCCAAGCGCTGCAAGTCCTGGCGGTCCAGGGCAATCAGAGCCTCGGCACAGACCACTTTGGCGTCGTGGATCCAGGGGCCGTAATAGGGAGAGCTGAGTCGGGTGCGTTCCATGGCGCTTCTGGATGAATCGGCCTTCGGTGCGGTGCTGGTTACCGCTACCAGAATACGGAGTGCTGGCCAGTGTTCCGGACCGTACAGCCGCTCTGCCCGCTTTGCTCCTGCAGGCAGGTGGGTAAAGCCTCCGTACACAGCCCTGGCAGCTGAAGCGGAGCCGATTCTGGCCAGTTCGGATGCCAGAGCCGTAAGCACCTGGTCCGGCATGACCGGCGTATCGCACCCATGGTTTGAAACCAGGCAAGTACAGCCCAGACCCAGAGCCGCGAAGCCTGACGACGAACTGGCCAGGCCAGCCGAAGAAGGAAAGGAGTTGTCACTATATGCAAGAAAGTGCAGGTCGGTATGCAAGCGCCTTCGCAGTTCGGTGAAGAAGGGTTCGAAACGGGCTGGCTCCTGTACCTGTCCAGCCAACCGTACCTCGTCCGGCTGGTCGTGGCTCCTGGTATGGATGACGGTAGCTGTGTCCAGACCGCCAAGGGTTACCGCGATGCTCGGGGTAGCCGGCAGGTTCCTTCCGCGGGTCAATTTACCCCAGTATTTTACCAGAGCCAGGCTCGGTGAAGTGCGTATCCGGACGGCCTTCATTTTGGTCCTCCATCCTGGTCCGCTGCAGCTTGGTCGGCAGTAGCTTGGGTTATCATTCCTTGCCGCACCATGGCCAGCTGTCCTATAGCGCGCCGTGCCGCATCCATGGTGTAGATTCCTCCTCTGGCCATAAGCTCCGCAGCCTCCCGGGTGGCTGCACCCCGGGCACCTGCCCGGTAGGCCAGCCGTGCGGCGTGCAGGCGCATGTGTCCATGCTGTATGCCGCCGCAGACCAAGGCCAGGACCGCAGAAAAGTTCTGGGCCAGGCCGAGGGCAGCCGCTATCCGGGCAAGGCGCCTGGAGTCCGGATTGCCCAGGAGGCGCAGGGCTGCCCGGGAGGCCGGGTGCAGGTCCACCGATCCTCCCACGGTGCCAAGGGCCAGGGGCAGGTCGATGGAGCCTTCAAGGGCTCTATCGGATACGCTGAAGCGTGACAGGGGTCTGACCCTCCCGGTCCGCGCAGCCCAGGCGTGGGCGGCGGCTTCAACGGCCCTGGTATCATTCATGGTGGCCTGCACCAGAGCGGCCACGCCGTTCATTATGCCCTTGTTGTGGGTCACCGCCCTGCGGGGATCCTCGTCGGCCAGAGCCCATGACAGGGTCATGCGCCGGGCGGCCCCGGCGCAGGTGTAGCCCCGGGCATAGGGTGCCAGGACCTCCAAGGGCAGAGAGAATCGTGCCCTGGCCCGTCTGGCAGGTGAAGCATTCGACAGTATGCACATAAGGGCTGTACCCCTGCCCGCGGCCTCCAGTATGGGTTTGGCCGTCTCGGCGGCGGTATTCAGGATGTTGGCACCCATGGCGTCCCGGACATCGATGGACAGCTCCACTGAAACCAGTCCTGTTTCCGGCAAGCGTTCGACCCTCATGGATCTGAAGCCTCCGCCACGGCGTTCCAGCGACGACTGTACAGATGACAATGCCGCCTGTACGGCACCTACGCTGGCCCGAAGGCGGCCAAGCCCTTCGTCATCCACACCCTCCAGATATACATAGCTTTCCATCACCGGCTCGTCGGCTTCGGTAAAAAAGCCACCGCCCTTTGCGATGATGTGGGCAGCGTAACCGGTGGCGGCCACTACCGACGGTTCCTCCACCGCCATAGGGATATCCACTCTTTCCCCGTCGATCATGAAACCAGAGGCAATACCCAGGGGCAGGGGAAGTACCCCCACAGCGGCCTCCACCATCAGATCGGCCAATTCAAAGGCCCCGGGGCCAGCGGCTGCCGCCGCGCGTTCATCATCATCAAGGAGGAACAAGGTTTCCCAGGCACTTTTCCGCTGCCCCGGGGCCAGCTTCCTGAACCCCTCGGGCAACTTGCCGGCGGCTTGTTCCCGGCTCACGAGGTCCTCCCCAGGCTGTATTCCACCAGCTCCACAAAGGCCTTCTTTGCCCCAGCAGGCGCCGTTGCGGACAGGGTCTCGATGGCTCCCCGGGCCTTTACGGCGTAGCTGCGCATCATTGCCGCAATATCGCTGCGCACATCCAGCCGTTCAATCGCCTCCCGAACCAGGGCCACCTCGGCCGGTCCTGCCGCGGGGTTGCCGAAAGCCTCCCGCAGGCGCCCGGCCAGTTCGCTGTCCGCCCGGGCAAACAGGCGCTGCCTGAAGAGGGTCTTCTTGTCCTCCCGTATGTCAGCTCCCACCGGCTTGCCCAGTTCGTCTTCGTCCGCAAAGAGCCCCAGTTCATCGTCCTTCAGCTGGAAGAGTATCCCGAGGGCCTCACCGGCTTCCTCGAGGCTGGCTACGGCTTCCGGGCTTGATTCCGCCAGGGATGCGCCTATGGACAAGGGCAG
>MIBM01000100.1:3905-4372 GCA_001830645.1 Spirochaetes bacterium RIFOXYC1_FULL_54_7 | reverse complement strand
AGTTCGCGGGCGGCAGTCAGGCAGACCTGCTTGGCTACATCCCCGGAAACATCCAGAGCAGCCAGAATGGAGAAAGCCGAGAAGTACGCCAGATCGCCGGCGCAGATGCCCAGGGACGAACCATTGTGGGCAGGGTCTCCGTATAGTCCGCGGGCAAGGTCTGCTTCGTAGCCTACGTGCAGGGTAGGGGCACCCCGACGTGTCCTGTCCCTGTCCATGATGTCGTCGTGCACCAGGAGGCCGGACTGGAACAGTTCCATGGCCGCTCCGGCCCTGGCAACCGCCTGTTCGTCACCGACCGGCACTGTTCTGCCTCCGCCCAGTTCGTAGCCGAGGCGCACCAGACAGCCTCGTATCATCTTGCCCCGGGCGGAGAACTCGTCCAGCCGCCTGGCCGAATCGGCACCGAAGTCAGCGGAGACACGGTCATACACCCGGCCTTGTTCGGCCAGGACTTCCTGTATGGC
>MIBM01000100.1:2988-3888 GCA_001830645.1 Spirochaetes bacterium RIFOXYC1_FULL_54_7 | reverse complement strand
TGGCGGTTCTGAAGTATTCAAGCATCGATGTCCCCTTTCAGAGCCCCAGCAGGAAGTTGAACAATCGCGTACGCGATTTTCAACAGCCTGCTATAGCCCAGCCGGCTCTCAAAGCCGCAAAGAAGCCGGCCTGCACAAGTACATAGAACCCCGCCAGCGTTCCGGCCCCGTCGGCAAGCTCGCCGTCGGCACGCTCACCATCGGCCAGGTCGCCATTGGCTGGCTGAACCGCAGATGACACCAGTTTTCGGTACGCAAAGGCCGAGGCGGCGGCAATCACAAACCAGGCAAGATAGTTCTGCAGGGGAATATGCCCGCTGGCCCAGGTCCAGTAGTCCAACCGTATGGCCACGGGTTCCATGATCCAGTCGAACATGGTGGCCACCGCTCCGGTCATGACGGCAGTCATGAAGTCCGAACGTTTGCGGCGTCCGGCCATGCGGACCGCTCCGTACACCACCACTGCCCAGTTGAAGGCTATGACCAGCGGTACTCCAGAGGCAGCCAGACCCAGAGTCGGTCCGTAGCGGTACTCACCGAAAACCAGTCCGGACGCTACGCCAAGAGCCTCCAGAAAAAAAGAAACTATATAAACGGCAGCTCCCCATAGCAGGAAGCGCTTCCCCCCGGTCCCGATGCTCGGCCAGATTACCGCCAACCCGCAGGCCAACAGGAACCAGGGGGTCATGGCGGTCATGAGGCCAAGGGTAGGGCGGTATAGATGGGCGGCGGTTCCTACGGCGTACAACACGACCATCACTGCTGCCGTGGTCCTGATGTGCCCGAGGTTCCGTAGCCAGGCCAGGGCTTTGTCTGTTTTCATGGTTCCTCGCTCGGGTGACTGGGAGTACCGGCCTGGGGGCCAGCATCCGTGATCATCCAATAATACTGTCCAAACCT
>MIBM01000100.1:0-2964 GCA_001830645.1 Spirochaetes bacterium RIFOXYC1_FULL_54_7 | reverse complement strand
AGAAGATCTGAAAAGCATTCCTGCTTGGGGGCTTTGCCGTTCTGAGTCCGGAGGAACTCCCGGAACTCCGGTTTAAGGGCTGGAAAGCAGGAACACAATAATACAGGAAAAACAATGGTAGTACAGTAAAAAAATCTTGTTTTTATTCTGGAATCCTGCGGACGAAAGGTGGTCTATATTGCTGCGGATCTGGACTTCGCCGATCCTGCCTTCGGCGATCCGCGGCTGTTCATCCGGAGCTTGCATGACAAATTCGGGACGGGGGAAGGGACGGTGATCATAGATGAATTCCAGAACATCCCCCTGGCTGGCTTGTTTCTGAAAACCATCCATGACAGCGAGAAAGGGCAATTCAGGTTCATTGTCTCCGGATCGTCCAGTCTGGAACTGACAAAGAATGCGGAGTTCCTGACGGGAAGGAAGATGGAATTTCTTGTCCTCTCCTTTTCTTTCAGGGAATTTGTCAGGGTTTCAACTCCGGATATTCCTGATGGCAGGATGGACGTCCAGGACAAGAAGTATGTATCCGGATACTTCTCCCTGTATGGGGGGCGTCTCAAGGCTCTCTATGCCGATTATCTGCACATCGGTGGGTATCCCGACCTGGTGCTCAGTCCTGCGGATGCCAGATTGCCCCTGCTTCAAGAGTTGATTTCAACCTATCTCCACAAGGATGTGGCCGGTTTTCTGCGAGTAGAGAATATAATCGCCTTCAATAACCTCATTCGCCTTCTGGCTTCCCGGATCGGGTCCCAGGTGAACCGGAGCGAGCTTTCATCCACCCTCCGACTCAACCAGGAAACACTCAACCGCTACCTGGATATCATTCAAGGTACCTATGTGGCAGCTCTTGTTGCTCCCTGGTATACCAATCCCAGGAAAGAAATTTCCAAAATGCCCAAGGTCTATCTGAGCGATCCAGCCTTTGCCCGGACAGGTGGTATCGCTGTACCAAGGAATTATGGTTTGCTCGATGGGCATAGGGTGGAGAACGCCGTCTACCTATCCCTCCTGAGTCATTATCCCTCCGAAGCAATCAAGTACTACAGGACAGCTTCCGGTTCCGAGGTGGATTTCATTGTTGAAACGGGAAATGGTATCCTTCCCCTCGGAGTGAAATTCACCGGTACCAAAAGTACAGAACCGCTGGCCATGCGTAATTTCAAGGAGAAGTATACCCAAGCCTTATCCGGAGTCATTATCACCAAGGATCATCTGGACCTTCCCGATGAGGCAAATCTGCCGCTCATGATCCCCGCCTTCATGCTTGATTTCATAGATCCGGAAGGGTTCAGCCAGCCCGGAGCAATCCTCCGGCCAGAATGACACCCCCTGAGGGTCTACCTGACTACAATCGCAATGATAGTAAGCAAAGCACAAAGCCTTATTGCCTGGTTCCCTGTCGGCCTGAGCCAAGTGCCATCAGGGCCCATTGTTCCGCAACAAAGAGGCCTTCTTTGACAAGGTCGAATTCGGCATCGAGTATGCACCAGTCCAAAAATACGCTACGTGCTGTCCGGTTGAAGAGGTTGGCCAGGCGATCGGCGTCAAGGTCAGTGCGGAATTCGCCGGAGACCTGGCCTTCGGCGATGATACCCGCAACAATCTTGACCCACTGCCGTTCTTTTTTGGTAATGATCTTGTCCCGTCCCGGCTGGATGGTCTGATTGGCGTATAGTATTTTCAGGTTGGCGTTGCCGACGACATCGCGGACATAGCGCATCTGGGCTCGGGTGAAGGCCAGGAGCTTTTCTCTTGCCGTTCCGTAGCGCTTCAGGTTCTTGTCCGCATAGGTGTGGTAGTAGTCGTCTATCTTCCAGAATTCGTCAACAATGATGTCGCTCTTGGTGGAGAAATAGGTATAGAAGCTGCCCTTGGCCACCTTCGCGTCGTTGGTTATATCCTCGATGGTAACCGAGTCAAAGCCACGTTCCTCGAACAGGCGGAGGGCGCTGTCCATGATGGCGTTTTTAGTGCGTAATGCAGTGGGTCCAAGCTTTGCCATAGGGTAACAGGATACTATGGCATCGGTGTCATTTCAAGCCCGATACCGTTTCCTGCCAGAAGTGTCATCTGCCTTTGAGCCTGAGTATGACGTAGGGGCCATCCGGCACTACTGCCCACCGTGCCTCGCTACCATGCTTTTTGAGCAACTCTTCTACGGTTTGTCCAACATCATTGGTAGGCCTAAAGCCGTAGCGCGACTGCGAGTCATCACTGATGCCGTCGGAATACAGGTGGATGGGATGGTCGGCCATCCATTTGTAGATTTCCTGGGCGCACCACTGGTCCGCATGGAAGAACTCGTGGGCCAAGGCCCGGCGCGTCCATTCCGTCGGGGTACTGAACTCGTCCATGGAGGCAACAAACTCGTGGCTGCCGAGTCCCTCGGGGCAGCGTGAGGCGACCACGATCTCTCCGCCGGATTTGAGTACCGGCGCAACGCCGGCTATGCCCTTGGAGGTTTGATACAGGTTCACATCCAGCGGAGCACCACCGTTGGTGGTAACAACAAAATCCAGCGGCTCGTCTATGTAGGTCGTGCAGAAGGGTTCCAGTTCGGCCGCGCCGCGGAGGTGCGCGTCCACGGGGTGGCCACAATAGACCCCGGTGACCCGCTTTTCGGTATCCAGGGTAACGTTGACCAGGAAGTCTGCTCCCACCCGCTCCATTATCTGAAGGCCGGCCTCATGGAAGGGGTTTCCGGCCAGCTTGCCGTAGACTACGTCGGGATGGGCTATCATTTCCGGGCCGTGCATGAATTCCAGTGTTTTGACACTCGATATCCCTGGCAGGATCGACTTGCGTCCGCCCGAGAAACCGGCCCACATATGCGGCTCTATGAAGCCAGTCAGGATCTTGAGACCGGCCTTGGCGTACAGCTTGTTCACGTAGACAGGGGCTTCCCCCATGATGGTGCCCGCATAGCTCATGTCCGCGTCGTTCTTGGAGAAGTGATTGACG
>MIBM01000099.1:6282-11731 GCA_001830645.1 Spirochaetes bacterium RIFOXYC1_FULL_54_7 | reverse complement strand
ATGCGATCCTGCCGGCACGACTCGGCCAGGTTCTCCGCGGACTGCACCAGGGCCTCCAGGCATTCTTCATCCAGGACAGGCAAGGCTGCGGCTAGTCGGTCGAGCAGTAGTTGCTGGGTGGGACTGAGCGCCCTGGGTTTGGCTTTTGATCTGGATTTGGGCGTGGTCTCAGGTTTGGCTTTGAGTTTAAGTTTGGTCCTGGGTTCTGATCCCAACTTTTTTACGGCCATGGCTGTCCTCCGTTGTTGCAAGTATACAACGGTGTTGATGCCAGGAAAGCCAATTCCTGGCACCTGCAGACTTCCCCCCTCAAAGCGAGTTTATGTACAGCTGAAAGAACTACTGGTGGGAATTCCCAACCCAGCGTCTTTTTCAGCTCACCACTTCAGCCAGACCCTCATGAACTCTGTCGCCCGTATGGCAAAGGCCCCATGCCGTATGTCCCGGATCTCGTACAGGCCATCCATTACTGCAAGGCCGGCGGGTATGACCATGCCGTGGATGAACCGGGCATACCGGCGTGTAAAACTCTGGATGGTGGCCAGCTCGGTATCGGGTATCAGCACCTGGTGGAATATTCGCAGTACTTCGGCGGCGTAGTCCCTGGCCAGGTGGGGCCTGGTTCCGTTTTCACGCAGCAGGTACATGGTGTAGTTCATGATGGTGGCGTCATTGGTGTTCCAGAACTCATCATAGATGCCATCCAGGATTCCAGGATACTCACCCAGGCCCGCTCCTGCATTTTCATTATTGGTGTGCAGCAGATTGGCCCTGTCCGTCTTTGTCCGTGCATACAGCTCCTGCACGGCTTTGCCAGTATTGAACGAGATGAGATCATTGAATTCAAAGCTGCCCTGCATCTTCTGGCGTGTGGCCGGCGGAGGAGGTGCGTAGCCAGGTATGCCATAGTCAAGAGTGATGGGAAAAGCCGCATCCGGATCCTTCACCGAAGCCAGTAACTCCCTTATAAGTTCGGGTTCTACCTCAAACTGTGCGGCCAGGGCATCGGCATCTATCTCCCCTCCGTGGTTTCTAAGATCGCTGATCCGGGCAAAGACGGCATTGATCTTCTTCAGCTCGGCTTTCTCTTCCTGGGAGGCTTCTTCGGTGAAGTGGGAATCATACCATTCACCCCGCGGTTCAAAGCCGAGAAGGTCCTTCAGAATCGTATACATGAGGGTTCCCACATCAAACTGCGGATCTTCGGGAAGGCTCAGGTATGGCGCAAGGAGTTTCACGCCTTTCTGGTAGTTCCCGAGTGTATGGGCAGATAAGAAGGCCTGTTTGTTCTCCAGATCCAGATAGAAATCGATATGTTCAAAGAAATCTTCCCCGCCAAGCCTGAAACGCAGCACATCAGGAGTACCCAGCCGGGACTCCTCAACTGGATAGGTCTCCGGGAGGACTATGCTATTTGGCTCTGCTACTGCAACCTCGCTGGTGTAGAAGCGGACGGGCTCCTTGCCGTGCATGACCATGGGGATTTCCGCGTAATTGTAGAGCACCATGAAAGGGACGGGCCTGGCCAGGGCCACAGCCGCGGCACCACTGGCTTCATACAGGGAAGCATCAAGCAGGGATGCAAACTGGGAGATATCCACCGGGGACAGTCCCTTGAAATAGCCTACAATCCCGTAGGTCTGCCAGCATAACGGGTTTGCAAACAGCAAGGCAAAGAAGAGCCGTTTGCCTTCGTGGCGCAGCCTGGTAACCGAGGCCGAGTTCAGCACCAGTTCAGTCCCGGTAAAATGATCCCGTACGGTGTAGAAGTCGCCGCCCAAATGATCTACAAGGCTGAAGAGGGAGAAGCGCCAGGGCTCTTCCAGGGCGCTGTCCACAAAACCGGCCCCATCGCCGGACAGGTCTGCCCGCGCCTGCTTGCTGAACTTTGCCAGCATGGCTGGATCTCCGAAGGTTTTCGCAAACACATACTGGGCCTGGGCCATGCCAATCCACTGCTCAGGCAGTTTGCCGACAAGCTCCCGGTACGGCACCAGGGCACGTTCGAATTCTTTTGGCAGCTTGGCCTTAGCCTCTGCCCAGTCGAACACGAAATTCTCGAGCTTTGCCAGGGTGGCTGAGGCCCGCTTGCAGACGGGGAGGGCCTTATCCGGATTGAAGTTGTTCATGATTCCTAGAATAGCCTATTTATCGGTAGGAATTCCATCATGAAGTGGGCAAAACCTTGGGTTAATCACAAGCATCATGCGCCATCCCTGTCGACGCTATCCTTGCTGGCACCATGCTTACTGGCTCCCGCAGTCAGGGTACGGGCTGCATCCCCATCATTTTGCCAATTCGTGGGAACTAGAGGAAATCAGCACAATGTTATAGTATCAACCCGGTATGTCCAGAAAAACCCGTACTGCAGCAAAAGGTAAATCCATCGTCCTCCACGGTACTGCTGGTAAGCCGAAGTCAGGGCCTGCAGATCTGTTGCGCAAGTTCAAAGGGCATTATGAACGGGCCGAATGGGTCCAAGCCTTGCCGGTATACCGGGAATGGGCCAACAAGTTCGCTGGAAAAGCTGATCCACAGTTGGAAAACGAATTGATGTTCCGTGCGGCTTCCTGTTTTTTTGTCCAAGGCAACAGTAGCCAAGCCAAAAAACTACTCGATGAAGCCATGGACAGATTTCCGGATGACCGGAAGCGCTGTCTGTGGGCCATGGCACTCATTCACATCAAAAAAGGCAGCCTGGAAGAGGCACTGGTTTGCTATCAGGCTGCTGGCGATGGCTTCCATGAACTGCTGGTCCGTTTCCTGTTGCCGGAGCAGTTGCCTGCTGGATTATCCGTTGGAGACTGCCCGGTTGCAGACCGGCAGGAACTTGCCATGCTATTGACGGTGTTGCTGTCAAGGCAAGACAAGGCTGATCCAGGCTGTCTGGTTGACCCGTCTTTTGAGACTATAAATGATCCAGCCTTGAAGACCCTGGGCGTGGCTGTCTTTTCGATCCTTGATGGCAGCAAGACCAATGAATCCGCTCTGAGCCCACTCCTTAAAAACCCGCTATATGCCAGTATTACCGCTTATCTATTATTGCTGCTTGCCATACGTAACCGCAACTACATCAAAGTACGCAATCTGTTGCGCAAAGGTATCGCTGGTGGGCTGGAGCTGATCGATAGCCACCTCATACTGCTGCTCAAGGAACAGAACCACCAGGAAATCGCGTATCTGATCCAACTGCTGGGACAGCTCCAGCTGGAACCCCCGGCACTTCGGGATATTCAGCATGCCATGCAAT
The DNA here is from genome assembly GCA_001830645.1 of Spirochaetes bacterium RIFOXYC1_FULL_54_7. Classification (GTDB taxonomy): domain Bacteria; phylum Spirochaetota; class Spirochaetia; order Treponematales; family UBA12059; genus MIBM01. The sequence goes on along the minus strand of MIBM01000099.1, from coordinate 8,481 downwards.
TCCAGTCCGTACTGGCCAACATCGACAAAGAACGCTGGGAGTCAGCGTATGACGATCTGGAAAAGCTTCCCTTGACTACCCCGGAATTGATCCACAATCGTGCGTTGCTCTGCCAGAAACTGGAACGTTACGCCGAGGCCAACAAGCTCTGGGCACTGTTGCTTGGACGGGAGAAAAAACCAAAGCGCAATGCCCCGGCTGAAGTCCGTGCCGCCTACGCGGTCATCCTTAAAAACATCGGCGACAATTACCTGAAGGCCGAAAAAGCTGATGATGCCGAGACCTGCTTCCGGGAAGCACTAGATCTGGTTCCCGATGACGCCGAAGCTCTTGAAGCGCTGACAGTGGTCTACGATAAACAAGATCGTCTTGCTGAACTGTTGCACTGCGCCGGCTCGCTTCTGGATCAACACCCTGCAAATGAAGACTACTTTATGCTGGTTGTCTCCACCATGGTCAGGCTGGAAAAGAATGATGAAATCATTTCGCTGTATACGGACTGGCTACAACGTTTCCCAGCCATACGACGCACCTACGGTTCGCTGATGGCAATGGTGTATATCAATGCGGCATTCGAGAAGCGCTATGATGAACCGCAGGAAGCCGCGGAACTGTTGCGCTTGTCCGGCAAGGCTGCTGATGAATCCAGCACAGGTCGCTATCTGCGCGGCTTTTTCCATGATAAGGCCCAGAATGGTGCCAAAGCTGAAAAGGAATACACGAGAGCCGAGAAGCTGGCTGAATCCCATGGGGAGCAGTCTACCTTGGCCAACGCATTTTATCAGGATGGCTACATGGACAAGGCCATGCGCATGTTCCAGAAAATTGCCGGATGCACCTGTGAATATGCCGCTGATCTGCTGTTCGACAAAATCATTCCCTTCCTGGCAAAGGCACAGGATCTGGATGCCCTGCGGAACCTCATCACTGGTGCGTTACATGCAGGGCATCATCCATACGATCTGGCCAATATGCTGTACACCTTTGACCAACCAGGACTGGCCAGAGAACTGTCCGCCCCATTGATGAAGCAGCCATACGACCTGGAAAATCACTTCATGCATCTTCTGATCCTGAACCGCCTCGGCGAGCGCGATGAGGCCATCCGAACGGTTGAAACGATGATCGATCAAGCCAAGCGCAAGGGTGATGAGACTTCAAGTGCTTATTTCAAAGATGTGCTCAAGCAGCTACGGTCCCGCGGCCAGTCCAGAATATTGCTGGAAAAGCCGTAGTTTACCATGAAACGGAGCTGGCCATGAAACAAACCAAAAAGCGTTCCCGTGCAGAAGCACAACACCAGGTGCCATCCACCCCATACGAACTACTGGCCATTCAACCAAGCGCCTCACCGGAGGACATCCGCAAAGCCTACCTGCTCAAGGTGCGTGAATTCCCTCCCGAGCGTGATCCTGAGGGTTTCAGGCGGATCAGGCAGGCTTATGGTCTGCTCAAGGATGCCGAAGCCCGTAAAAAGATGGACCTGACCCTGTTCCTAAGGACATCCGGCCTGGAAGCTGGACTGCAACAGCCAGTAGATTTGAACTGCCTATGCCGGAAACGTATTACCATGCTGCTGTGTGCTTCATCCGACGTGTACAATGGGGATTTTTCGGTGCGCTTCCAGGATATCGACAACGCGGTACGGGAACTGTCTTGAAACGACAACGTTTCCCATTCATCATCAGCCCGTATGCACTATCCGGGGGAACACCCCCCGCCCAGGATATTCCGGCCATTACCGGAAGCTCCAGTCCCGTACCGGCTGGGAACAGCGTCCATGAGACCAGCATGAAGGCCCCAGGACTTGTCGTGCCGGAGACGGAGTTCTTCAAACATCTGGTGCCAATTCTTGATGGCCTGGAAGCTGTCCGCGAGGCCATTGCCTCTGGCGGTGAAGAATCCTGGCTAAAAGGACTGGATCTGTTCCGTGGCAAGTTGCATGAACTGCTCGGGACCGGTGGTTTCAAGGCTTTGGCTAAGGTCGGCGACCCCTTCGATCCAGCCGTGCACGAAGCAATCGGGACTGAATCCGGTACTGGTCTGCCCGAAGGTACCATTGCACAGCTTGTCCAGCAAGGCTGGGTATTGGGAGATCTGGTACTAAGATATGCCAAAGTTACCGTTGCACGAAATACCTGAAAACGGAATAGCTGGAAACAGAATTCTTGAAAATGGAACGCCTGAAAGAGGAGACGT
>MIBM01000099.1:6000-6252 GCA_001830645.1 Spirochaetes bacterium RIFOXYC1_FULL_54_7 | reverse complement strand
CTGGGAACCACCAATTCAGAAATTGCCAGGATCAACGCTGATGGCAAGGCCGAGGTATTCATTATCGAAAATGACCTTAAGTATCTACCCTCAGTTGTTGGGGTGGATGCCAGTGGGACCTTGATCGCTGGCATCAAGGCCCGCAACCAGTATGCCGCTTTTCCTGAAAACACCATCCTTGCCATCAAGCGCAAAATGGGCAGCGGCGAAACCATAAACCTGGGCAAGCACCAGTATACACCGGCCGGGATC
>MIBM01000099.1:2647-5742 GCA_001830645.1 Spirochaetes bacterium RIFOXYC1_FULL_54_7 | reverse complement strand
TCACTGATCGAAGTGGAAGACGGTGTGATCGAAGTACTGGCCACCGACGGTAATACCCACCTGGGTGGCAATGATTTTGATCAGTTGCTGGTGGATGCACTAGTAGCCGGATTGCCCGCCGCTGTTGTTTCGGCGGACGATCTGCGCATCCGTGCCAGGCTCAGGAATGTCGCCGAACATGTCAAGATCGAACTCTCCACCAAGACAGTGGTTGATGTCCGCGAGGAATTTGTGGCAATGCATGCCGGCAAACCGGTACATCTGGAACAACAGATTACCCGGCAGCACTACGAAGACCTGATTGGCCCTTTGCTGGATCAGACCTTTGCACTGCTTGACAATGTACTCGATGCAACCAGGCTCAAGCCCAAGGATATCGATAAAGTCCTGCTGGTGGGAGGGGCGTCATACACGCCCCTGGTAGCCGAGACCCTGAGGGCGAGGGGATTCAACGTACATCGTTCTGTCGACCCTACGTACTGCGTTGCCATGGGAGCCGCATTGCAAGGCGCGATCATCACGGGAACATATACAGACAAGATATTGATTGATGTAAATTCACATTCACTTGGTATCCGCACAATTGCCAACACAGCGGAGGGTAAAAATGATAATTATTACAGTATCATCATCCACCGCAATACACCCATTCCCACCGTGATGACACAAACCTATCATACAGTTGTAAAGAATCAGCAGGCAATCACTATCGATGCCTATCAGGGTGAGGACCCTATGGCAACAAAAAATACATTCATTGGATCCTTCACCATGGACAAGCTGCCAAAACGCTTACCAGAGGGGTCCGAGATAGATGTGACCTTTGAGTACAATCTCAATGGCGTGGTGGAGGTAATGGCTACCGAGCGCAGGAGCGGAACACAGCAGAAGATGCAGGTAGACATCCACCGGCTGCAAAAAATTGAACCCGCTGGGGGTGCCAGCGGTGAATGAAGCTCTCGCAACCGGCCTGCCGGAATCATTCCATAGAGCCTATCACATAGCCTTCGAGCTGGCGGCAACCAAGCGCTATCCCGAAGCCCGGGAAAAGCTTTTACAGATCCTGGGTGAGCATCCCGATGCCGTAGATGCGCTGGTACTGCTTGGCAAAGTGGAGTATTACCTAGGCAAGAAGGCAGCATCCCGACAAAGCTTCGAGACGGCCCTGACCTATCAGCCTGACAATCTACCCGCCTGGTTCGGCCTGCAATTCTACCGGGAGCACAGGTTCGCTGCGGCATTGGCAATGGCATTGGCACTGGTGATCATCAGCGGTTTGGTAAGCGCTGTCCTGCTGTACCGCGGACTGGATGACAGGCTCAAGCATCAGACAATAGTGCAGACGGAACAGCTCCGTTCGGAGTTGGCCACTGTTACGTTCAGAAACGCCGCCATGGTCGATACAATAATCGATGCAATCACCGACCGCACCAGCAGCGAGATGGCCCTGCTCGACGACAGTATTCGTGGACAACTCCTGAAACTCGCCACTGACATCACCAAACTGGAAAACCGTCTGAATGGTTTGCAGCTCAGTATTGCTGAACTTGGGAAGCGTTTTCCTGCTGAGCCACCGGAGGGCCAGGTTAACCCGGATACCATCGAATCCAGCCCATCGGACTGACAATACCCACCTTGCATCTCCCGGCGGCAGTTCTCTGTTGCCCGGTTTCCGGCAGGATTGTCGGCCTGAGGTATTGGCAGGGGTGACGGTTGACCTGGTTTGCCTGATCAGAGGATTGACCTGATACCAGAAATACCGATGGCAATTCCTGCCAGGGTTAGGCCACGATGCGGTCGGCTAGTCTGATCATCCTGCGCCACCCCCACATCCGAGGCCAGAGCCCGCAGATTGATGATGCCTCCAACCTCAGTGGCTGACAGTTCAGATTCCCGGTCTCGGGGCTCAACAACTGCCTGGATCCCTGGCAGGGACCCGTCAAGAAGAGCGTCCTCAAGAATTCGATTTTTATAGTCCATACACTCCATTTTCGCCGAATCTGGAGTGTTAGTCAGCCATTTTCACTGTATTTGAACGCTGGTCATCTGTTTCTGGCTGCAAGCAAAACAGGTCAACTCTGCCTTTTATTTCAGATCCATGGTACGCTGGGGAAATCGGGTATCACAGCTACAGGTATTAGAGCCATAGCTACAGAGACAACAGCTACTGGAGAACATTAAATGTTTACAGCCCTGACAAACAGGTTCCTGCACTGGTTCACCGTCGGTGTGGGCGCCACGGTGATGGTTCTGCTGATGCTGTCCAAGGGTGGCAGTGTGGAAACTGTTGGCCTGGTGGTGGCCATCTACTCGGGTTTTGTCATCCTCTTCGAGTTCCCGAGCGGAGTCCTCTCCGACCTTGTGGGCCAGAAAAAGATCTACCTGTTATCCCTGGGCTTGTCCATCCTGGGCTACTCGGTGGTGCTGGCCACCAGCGGCCTGCTTTGGCTGGTAGCTGGGTTTTCATGCTACGGAATAGCCAGGGCCTTTTCATCCGGTTCGGTGGAGACCATCTTCATCAATGACTATATCGGGAAGCATGGCAAGGAAAACCTGCAAAAACTCATAGGCGTCCTCAATGGCGGGGAGATACTTGGCCTGGCTGGGGGTGCCCTGGCAGGTGGCTTCCTTCCAATGCTGTGGGCAAAAAACTTCCCGGGCCAGAACAGGTACAACGGGAACCTGATACTGCAGATCTCCGTGCAGCTTATCCTGCTGGTTCTCACGCTTGCCTTTGTCAGGGAGCCAGAAAGGGCTGCCAAAGTGCCTGGCACAGGACCTGCCACCTTGCTTTCACACGTTCGCGGCTCCCTCAAGACTGTTGCCGACAGCATGAACCTGAAGCTGCTGATAAGCGGTACCTTGATCTGGGGCTTCTGTTTTACCGCCATAGAGGTGTACTGGCAGCCACAACTGAAGGCCATCCTGGGCTCGGACCAGCAGACCTGGCTGTTCGGTCTGATCAACAGCGGCTATTTCCTGGCCTCCCTGGCTGGGGTCGGCGCCATGACCCTGGTACTCCGGAAAAAACGACCCTATAGGGGGATCATGTCGCTGTTGAGGATCATGATCGGCTTGCTGATCGTGGTGCTGGC
>MIBM01000099.1:0-2596 GCA_001830645.1 Spirochaetes bacterium RIFOXYC1_FULL_54_7 | reverse complement strand
GTTCAATGGCATGCTCAACATTCCGGAAGGAACCCTGATCAACACCCTGATTCCGGATGACAAGCGCTCGTCCCTGCTGTCCCTGTCCTCCCTGGCCATGCAACTGGGCGGTGTTACAGGCTCGATCCTGTTCAGTATCCTGCTTAGATATCTGGATATCTCCGCTATCTGGCTGATAGCTGGGATCACCTTCGCGCTGTCCAGCCTGATCTACCTGGGCATACGGTCGGACCACCCACTGCCCGGCGCTAGTACAACCGGCATCGGCTCCGTTACCACCGAACCTGGTAACGGCCCCATTTAAAAAAAAGCCCGCCAGGCATCGGCCGGCGGGCAAAACTTCAGAACAGTTCAGGTCAGCTTTTACAGGATTACTCGTCCCTGGCCTGCAGGTTGGCGGGTACACGCCCGGCAGCCTTAGCGGCTGCATAGGTGGGTATGACCTTGACCTTACCGGCTATGATGTCTCCACGAACCTAGTTGACCGCGGCGGAGATGTCCGCACCAAGGGCAGGATTGGCTGCGGAAAAGCCAACGCCGTCGGACTGGGTGTTGAACTCCGCAACCTCACCCTTGAAAGTTCCGGCCTTCACCTGCTTCAGGGCATATTCGGTGGATGATTCGACGCGCTTGATCATGGAGGTAAGGACGGCGGATTCAGTGGCATTGTACAGGCCATCCTCGAACTGGTCTGAATCCACACCCACTGCCCAGACATTCTTGCCCTGGGTCCTGTATTCCTTGGCCTGGGCTATGGTGCCGTTGCCGGTTCCGCCTGCGGCGGAGAAGATGGCGTACACGCCATTGTCATACCAGTTCTTGGCCTGGGCTTTAGCCAGGTCCGGCTTGCCCCAGTCATTGGCATAGTAGTCTACTATCTGCGCGTTTGGCAGGATGGACAGGATACCCTGGACCCAACCCATCTCGAACTTTGTTATAACCGGGCCAGGAACGCCGCCTATGAAACCGAAGCGCGGGTTGGCTATACCATCAGCCTTGGCCTTGAGGGCCGCGGCTACACCGACCAGGAAGGAACCTTCGTGCTCGGAGAAGGTGGCCTGCATCACGTTGGGATTGGAGAGCCAGTCCACGTCCACGATCAGGTATTTCTGGGTGGGATACAGGGCAGCGACTTCGCCAAGGGCGTCGGCCCAGGTAAAGCCGGTGACGATGATCAGGTCGTACTTCTCATCCGAAGCCTGCTTCAGGTTGGGAATGTACAGGTCCTGGGTCTGGGCGGTTACCCAGTTGTACAGGGTACCCCGCTTGGACTGGTTCTCCCAGCTGTCACCGTAGTAGGCAAGGATTCCACGCCAGCCCGCGGCATTGAAGGATTTGTCGTCGATGCCCGTGGCATCGGTCAGCAGCCGGACAGTAATATCTGTCGGGGCAGTCACGGCGGGGGCCTTGCCCTCGCAGGATACAGTCGCGAACAGTGCGACCGCAACAATGAGGATGGAGAGTGCGCGTTTCATGGGTTCCTCCTGGAATGGTGGGTCCGGCCAGCATGGTAGCTGGCGTACAGACCTACAATCGACTATAGGCCCGCCTTAGCCGGGCGGTCAAGGTAAAAGCCTGTCCTTCAACCCGGATTTGCGTTACCATCGAACCGGAGGGAGATGCAAGCACTATGCTGATGGACGATACCGGCCTCGCCTGGATCTTCAGGGGCGACGACTGGACTGCCTGTGCCGACACCCTGACCGCTACTGAGTATCCTGAAGAATTCGCCCTGTCCACCTATCTGGATGCTGATGCGGTAGAAGGGGCCTGCCTGGCTGGCTTCATGCCCATGTCCTCCCGCTTCACTGTTCCCGTCGGCTTCCCCTATGGCGAGCCGGAGTCATCCGGAGAAAACCCATCCGGACAGGATGGACAGATCAGGACTTTCTACACCCCGAAACTGCATCAGCTCCGCTATCTGCTGAAACCACAGGATATGGGGATTACCGCAACGACACGCCGGGCATCCAGACATTTCATGATTTCTGTTAACAAGGCCTTTGCAGAGACTCTGGCTGCCTGTGTTGAAACCCATGGAGACGGCTGGCTTACTCCACCGTTGACCAAGGTCTTCATGGAACTTCATGCCGGAAGAAGCAAGAGGCAGGTTCATTTTGTCTCCATCGAATTATGGAAGGACGGAGTTCTGGTGGCAGGAGAGATCGGCTATTCTTCGGGAGCCTCATACGCAAGCCTGTCAGGGTTTTACCGTCTGTCTGGGGCCGGGACCGTCCAATTGGCAGCCTTGGCCGGTATCCTGGCTGAGTCAGGATTCACCATCTGGGACCTTGGGATGCCGATTCCATATAAATCACGCCTCGGCGGATGCCCCTTCTTACGACACCAATTCCTGCCTCGGGTTCGGGAGGCATATCACCAGTCACCCGGCCAGGCTTTGAACCTGGCCAGGGAAGCAGTTCCTGTCTGTCTTCCATGCGCTTGCACATTACAAGGATGCGGTTGATACTGAAGGCATATGCAAAGTTTCTTCATCCTGTATTCAACTTTGGCTGTTTTCGGTATCGGTGTCACCATCATCGATCTGTTCGGTATCCTTGACCAGATTGCCTCCGGCGACAGTGGCGATGGGGGC
>MIBM01000098.1:2081-2459 GCA_001830645.1 Spirochaetes bacterium RIFOXYC1_FULL_54_7 | reverse complement strand
CGGATTTGGTTTCCGGCTTAGATTCTGCCTTGGATTCTGCCTTGGGTCGGGTACTCGCAGGAGCAGATGAATTTCCCGCATCGCCTCCCGGTTTCTTGCCCGTATCGCCTCCGGAAGCATCCCCAGTCTGGGAGTTGGTCTTCTGGCTGGTTGTGGTCGCCGAGCTTTTGCTCTTCGAATCATTCACATAGAAACCTGAGCCTTTGAAGATGATGCCGGCTCCGCCGAATATTATACGACGGACATCCTTGCCGCATTCCGGGCAATCCTTTATGGCCTCTTCGGACATGCTCTGGGTTCTCTCGAATGAGTGGCCACAGGCCCTGCATTCATATTCATATGTAGGCACAGCACTACCTCGCAGCGGAAGTAACAGAT
>MIBM01000098.1:0-1948 GCA_001830645.1 Spirochaetes bacterium RIFOXYC1_FULL_54_7 | reverse complement strand
TGACTGAAGGAAGAACCTTGCCGTAAGGTGTTGTACATCAAGATGACTTCGCTCTGAAGTCCCTTGAAGGAGGCATGAATGATAATTGCAGACCCACTCAGCCAGGGGTGCCGAAGGGCATCGTTCCAGACCCGCTACTGAAACAGTCCTGTGCGACTTCTCTGGAAACGATCCATTTCCTTCCTTTCCCCTCCAGCAACAGATTCGTCCGAGCCCAAAGAGGCTCGGGCCAGCACAGCCCGGATGGGCAGGGGAATTCAATATGTACATAGTCTATGAAACCAACCAGAATACAGGGAAACCGGACCGCAACCCTTTAGCCGATCTGGGTTGGGATGATTTTTTTGCCGCAAGCCTGGCAGCCCTGGGCAAAAGTCTGTCAGCCGCCAGGGTTGTAGAAGCCCGGAGAGGATCCTTCGTGATTGCCGCCCTGGATGCCGAAGGTTCTATCAGTGAAATGGAAGGCAAGGGATCCGGCACACTGTCAGCAGCATGCAGGTTCCAGGCGGACTGGCCAGTCACCGGTGACTGGGTGGCAATCCGGGGCAGGTCCGCAGAAAGCAAGTCCGCTGCCGACAGCCAGGGTCCTGCCATAGTCGAGGCGGTCTTGCCACGCCGGTCCGCTTTCTCCCGCAAGTCTCCCGGAGATCCCGGCTACGACCGGATAAACGAACAGATCCTGGCCGCGAACATAGACACGTCCTTGATCGTGGCAGCTGCCGGCAATGACTTCAACCTTCGCAGGATGGAACGCTTTGTAGCCTTGGCTTTGAAGGCAGGCACCACTCCGGTGGTAGTCATAACCAAGGCCGACCTGGCAGGAGATGCGATACAGCAATTGGTGAATCAAGCCTGCGGGCTCTGTCCCCCGTCGCAGGTCCTTGCGGTTTGCGCCCCCGACAACAAAGGTCTGGATGCCTTGAGTCCCTTCCTTGCACGCGGGTCCACGGCGGTACTGCTTGGCTCTTCAGGTTCGGGCAAGTCTACCCTTCTCAATGCACTGGCAGGCAGGCAAGCCACCAAGACAGGATCAGTCAGATCCTTTGACCAGCGGGGCAGGCATACAACCACCTCGCGGACCCTGTTCAGCCTGCCTTCAGGCGCCATGATCATAGATACTCCGGGCCTGCGGGAAGTACAGCTGTGGCTGGATGAAGACAGCCTTGACTCCGCCTTTCCGGAAATAGAAGCAGCCGCCGGATCCTGCCGGTTCAGGGATTGTACCCATACCAATGAGCCCGGTTGTTCCGTCAGAGCTGCCCTGGCTGATGGAACCATCTCCGCCGACCGCTATGAGAGCTGGCTGGGCCTGGGCCGTGAATCACGATTCATCGAGGCACGGTCAGGTGGCCAAGCCCGGTGTGCAGAGAAATCCAGATGGAAGACCATCAGCAAACTGGCCAAGGCATATAAAAAAGCAGCCTGGGATACCGGCGACTGAGGCTGGTTGTTACCGGGCTGACAGGCTAGCCAGATACTCCTCGATGAACTGGACCGGTGACAGTTCCTTGTTGAGTATCCGGTTCACCCCGTTGCAGATGGGCATGGACAGGCGCTTGGCCTCGGCTATGCGCCTGACAAAGGTCGAGGCCGGTGCTCCTTCCGGCAGGTAGCCCAGAAGGTGTATCCGCGCAACCAGGTCTTCGGCATCCTTGAAGGGTTGCAGGATGTTCTTCTCTACGATCTCCCGGCCAAAACGCCTGTTGCGCCCATGAATGGACCGGCAGGTTACATCCAGGTCCCCCACCCCCGCGATGGACGTGAAGGTTTCAGGATGGGTTGCACCAAGCACTTGTCCGAAGGCCTGTATCTCGTTCAGGCCGGCGGCCAGGAGCAGGGATTCTGTATTGTCGCCAAACTCGTCGGAACCACTTTTCAGGGCGTCCAGCATGCCGAAGGCTATGGCCACGACATTCTTGACAGCCCCGCAGACCTGGACACCCACGAC
>MIBM01000097.1:0-2336 GCA_001830645.1 Spirochaetes bacterium RIFOXYC1_FULL_54_7 | reverse complement strand
GCCTCACTTTTTTTTGGAGGTGGCGGGAGTCGAACCCGCGTCCTGATACGCGAAACGGAGGCGTCTACAGGTTTAGGCGGCCATTCGGGTTGTCGGGGGGCGGGCGGCGGGCCGTCGCGCTTTCGCTCCCGTATCCCGCTGGGTGTCCCTGCCGCCGCGCGGGCTCAGTGGCAGGTAAGCTCTGATCGGGTTGCAGACCGGACGTGACGCTCGGAGCAGCGCACCACGGGGTCCGTCGCTATCGGCGCTTACGCGGCGAGAGCGAGGGTGCCGTTATCGTTGGCACTTGAAAGTTTTCCGAGAGTAGGAGATCGGAACTCCACCTGCGACCTGCGGATCTGACCGTAACAGTCGAAACCGGGGCACCCCCAAGTACTTCAAAGATACCCAGCCGGGGAGCTAGGGTCAAGGGCAGGGAGATGGATCAAGAGCAGAGTACGATCAGGGACACCTGGGAAAACAGGGAAAAGAACCGGGTCGGAGCGGAGCAGGGACAATCTCAGTCAGGTTTTCCTGGTAGCCCGGTTCCGCGGTCTATAATGCAGCCGCCCAGTACAAAGCCTTCATCGTCATAAAAAACAGCCGACTGGCCTGGGGCAACTGCACGCTGGGACTGGTCGAAAGCCAGCATGGCCTGGTTGCCGTTAATGGTTATGGTCGCGGCTGCTGGCCGATGGTTCTGGCGTATCCGTACCTGGGCGCGGAAGGGACTGCCTGTCATCCTGGGGTCATGCAGCAGGGCATCGCTGCCTTCCAGGCCGGTTGCAAAGAGGGATGTGTCATCGGATACTATTACGCGGTTTCTGGGGGCGTCCAAGCCTGCCACGTACAGGGGTGTTCCGCCTCCTATGCCCAGGCCGCGGCGCTGGCCTATGGTGTAGTGCACTATGCCGTTGTGCCGGCCCAGGACCTTTCCTGTTTCGTCAACGATGTCCCCTGGTTCCTCGCTGTCAAAGAGGGCGGAGTAGCCGCCGGATACAAAATCCTGGCTTTCCGGCTTCTCGGCCATGGTCAGGCCATAGCGCCGTGCCAGTTCCCGTGCTTCAACCTTGGTAATCCCACCGAGGGGGAAAATGACCTTCTGCAGGACTGCCGGTGGCAGTCGGTACAGGAAGTAGGTCTGGTCTTTGGGTTCGTCCACCGCCTTCCGGAGCATTGTTATACCCTGGCGATCCATGATCCGGGCATAGTGGCCGGTTCCAAAGTACTCAAAATCAGCGCCGGCGGCCCTTGCCTTCTCCAGCATGAAGCCGAACTTCATGTCCCTGTTGCACCGTACGCAGGGGTTCGGCGTCCTGCCTGCCCTATATTCGTCCTTGAAATAGCTCAATATGCGCTTTTCGTATTCTTCAGAAAGATCGACTACCTGGTAGGGTACGCCAAGGGACCGGCACAGCTGGGCGCAGGCTTCGATGTCTTCCTCTTCACCCGGCCCATAACAGGCATCGCCGGCCTCAGGGATTACAGAAACCGCACCAGCACGCCAGATTTTCATGGTCAGTCCGCTGACTCTGGCCCCGGCTTCGTGGAGAAGGGCCAAAGCAAGGGATGAATCCACGCCCCCCGACAGACCTATTGCTACGCTCTTGCCGCTGAAGCGGCTTAGTTCATTGCTGTTCATATCGGGATTAGCATATCCTGAAGAAAGGATGCCGGGCAATATGGGGTTTACTGCGCTGAATATGGTGCTATTTGCGTATCTTTTGGACAGATGTGGTTGTTTCGTGGTAGCATGACCATACTAGGATGCAAATCCTTCCGGAGGCCGGAGGGTATTTGCGTAGTGTGCAATCTAATAATGGAGTACCGTTTTGAATCGATATATCCGCTTTCCATTGCTTATTGGTGTGTTGCTTGTGGGATACACCTACTCGATCTTCGGTCAGGCAGCATCTGCCGAAGCGTTGCGCCAGTTTCCTGATTTCCAGCAGCTGCGCTCGGAGTTCTTGTCGGCTGTGGTAACGGCGCCTGCCAGCACAGCCCTCGTCTTCAAAGGTGCCACACGTACTACGACCGTCGGCACGGTTCGTGTCTCTGTCGAACGTTCGGGAGCGTCATTCTATGTAATGTTCCTAAGGCAACGGGATGGCGAGTATCCATATGGCAACACGGGAAACATCATCGTCAAACGGGATGCCACTACGGGCTTCATGCAGCAGATCAAGTGGTTCCTGTCAGACGACGGCCTGAGCTTCATTACCCTTAGCCCACACAACGAGCGGACCCTGGTCGACTATGTCGTGGCAGGTTCTGTTGTCCGTTCCGGGTTGGCTGTAAACCAACTGATTTACTATTTCTTCCTTCAGCCTTTTACCTACCTGCATACCATGACCGGA
>MIBM01000096.1:154-2481 GCA_001830645.1 Spirochaetes bacterium RIFOXYC1_FULL_54_7 | reverse complement strand
AGCGTGCCTTGGTCATGACCGGTGCCAACTGTACCATGTCACCGATATGGAAGATATGGTGAGGAGGAACCCGGGATACTATCTGGTTGTTGGCGGTCTGGGTCCACAGATGTATTTCGGCGCCAAGAGGCTCCACCACGCTGATCTTGGCCTTGATGGCATTGGCATTGTCGCCTTCCACATACGGGAGGTCTTCCGGCCTGACGCCCAGGACAAGGTCCTTTCCCACATATGGCTTCAAGGTCTGCAGATGCTCTGCGGCCGGCTTGAGGCGGCAGGTACCTTCATCAAGGATAATCGAACCGCCCTCTTCCACTACCTTGACGTTCAGGAAGTTCATGGGCGGTGATCCGATGAAACCGGCTACGAACTTGTTGATGGGATGATTGTACAGGTACAACGGCGAACCCACCTGCTGGACGAGGCCGTCCTTCATCACAACGATCTTGTCGCCCATGGTCATGGCCTCGACCTGGTCATGGGTAACGTAGATCATGGTGGCTTGGAGCCGGTTGTGCAGGTCGATGATCTCGGCACGCATCTGGACACGCAACTTGGCATCCAGGTTTGAAAGGGGCTCGTCGAACAGGAAGACCTTGGGATTGCGGACGATGGCCCGGCCTACGGCGACACGCTGGCGCTGACCACCGGACAACTGCTTGGGCTTGCGGTCAAGATACTTCTCTATATCCAGTATCTTGGCCGCTTCCTTGACACGCCTGTCGATCTCGGCCTTATCGAACTTGCGGATCTTGAGGCCGAAGGCCATGTTGTCATACACGCTCATGTGGGGGTACAGAGCATAATTCTGGAACACCATGGCAATGTTCCTGTCCTTGGGCGGAACATCGTTGACCAGATCGCCATCGATGAGGATCTCGCCACCGGAAATCTCCTCCAACCCGGCTATCATACGCAGGGTTGTCGATTTTCCACAGCCTGAAGGTCCTACGAAAACCACGAATTCCTTGTCTTCTATGTCGATGTCCACCGCATCGACAGCCTTGACGTTGCCATCATAGATCTTGGTAACGCCTCTTAGATTGACATTGGCCATCTGGCCCTCCTCTACAGAGCTTAGTTTATGAAGGCCAGTGTAAGGGCAGAACGGCGACTTGTCAAATGGAAGGTCTGTCTGTCTGCTTATTTGTCGTGTACTCCTCTGCCGCACTGGGTCAGTGGCAGAGGCAATGCGCTTATTCCCCGGCTTTGCAGGCTCCGCCTCCAGGCATCCAGCATGATTCCGAAGGCTACGCCCACATTGAGGCTGCCCTTTGCACCGAGCATGGGTATGCTCACCCTCCTGGTACAGCGCGCCAGAGCCTCGGGGGACACCCCCAATTCCTCGGAACCTAGTACAACCACCCCCTGCTCGGGAAACTCAAAGCTGTCGATAGGATCACCACGTAGTTCAAGGGCAAAAATCTCACCGAGCCCTTCGATTCCGTCCAGACCGACCCGGTGCCAAGCTACCAGCGAGGTTGAACCCATGGCCGACCGCTGGGCCCGGGGATGGGCAGGATCGGCACTGAAGCCGGACAGCAGTATTTCGGCCAGTCCGAGGGCATCCGCGGTCCTGAACATCGACCCGACATTGAAAGGAGAACGGATGTCTTCAAGGTACGCTCGCATGCCTGGAAACACCGACCTGGCGTTGGAGTCGAGGACGGAACCCAGGGGCTCCATGAAATCCCAGTCTGCCGGAGCTCCTCCTGCCAGGGCCTCAAGACCTCTGCGCAGCCTGTTGACCGAACAAATGTCTTCCAGTGGATCCGACAAGAGGGCTGGAAAGGAAGCAGGCATGAGAGAGTCCAGCAGCTTGCCAAGGTCTGCGGGTATACTGGAACCAGAAGACAGACTGGTATCCATCAGCAGGCTGGAATCAGCCGCCAGGGATGCAACCAGCTCCTGGACCCAGGGGGCGGCAGAGAAGTCACCGCAGCGATAGGCGCGTTCGATGAGCCTCAGGGTCTGGGCAGCCTTCCTGGCCCTGTGGCCAGGGCTCAGGGACATGAGCTTGCGGATGGCTATCACGTATCAATACACCGTTTTTATGAAGTCAAACACGTCGTCAACGGTCATGGATCGTGGCAGGAAGTTCATGAAATCGAAGCGTCTGGCGGTGTCCGCTGCCTCCACAAGCTGTTCAAGGGGCAGCTCGAAATCCTTGAGCCTGCTTGGAATGCTGAGCCTTCCAAGCCTGGTGCGCAGGGCTTCTATGGCTCTGGCCGAGGCTCCGGCAGCACCTTCATCGGGATCGATCTCCCCGAACAAGGGTGCCAGGCTGGCAATCTTTTCCGGCCTTGAGCGCGACAGCAGGTCAAGCA
>MIBM01000096.1:0-147 GCA_001830645.1 Spirochaetes bacterium RIFOXYC1_FULL_54_7 | reverse complement strand
CAGTATGACAACGGCAAGATTGGCCTTTGGTATGTCCCAGCGGGCGCTGATGGCAAAGGAGATGGCTGTACCAAGACCTGGCGATGCCGCCGCCAGGCCCAGGCTGGCCATGAAACAGGCCCTGGCAGCGTCCAGCCGCGCGTTGGG
>MIBM01000095.1:10859-11944 GCA_001830645.1 Spirochaetes bacterium RIFOXYC1_FULL_54_7 | reverse complement strand
CCACCTTGCCCTCGGCCCTCAGTTTGTTCCAGGCACTGCGGGCAGTAAGCTCCGGCTGTTTTTTCAGCAATTCCACCAAGGCCTGGGTGTCATCAGAACTGACCGCACGAGTATTCCCGCTGTCTGTCCGGCGTTTGGGCCTGAGGCCTTCCTTACCGTACAGTCGGTACTGTTCAAGCCAGTGTTTGATGGTGGCCGCGGTGATGGAAGCTTTGCTTGACCACGGCATGTCCCACTGTCTGCAGGCCTTTTCCTGATCAGGCGGATACGTTCGCCATGGGCAAGGTAAGGATTGGCCAGTTCGGCTACCATCGCTTGCCGGAAGTCCATGATCGCCTGCTCATGCACCTTTTTGTCGAGTCTGTTGGGTTTCATTGCATCCTCCTTCGGGCATTGGAGCCCTCAAGAGGAGTCTATGGTGCTTGCGTCGCGCCGGGGATTGGCCAGATCATATGAAAGCCTTGTTCCCACAATCGGCCTACGGCTCAGCCAACGCAGATTCCCGAATAGCCAGCTGCGCCCATTGTTCAACAAGTAGTGGCGGTTCAGGGTAGCCACCATGGTGCTACACCCTGCTTTTGCACATAGGAACGGATATCCGGTCAGGCTTTCTGTTTGTATGGATGGCTCGCAAGCTTTGATGATCAGCGCCCGGATGT
Source organism: Spirochaetes bacterium RIFOXYC1_FULL_54_7 (assembly GCA_001830645.1). Lineage (GTDB taxonomy): Bacteria > Spirochaetota > Spirochaetia > Treponematales > UBA12059 > MIBM01. Next base: position 11,285 of record MIBM01000095.1, on the reverse strand, counting down.
GGATCCGCTGGTCAATACGTTTCAGTGTCTGGTAGCTGAATGCTTCCAGGCCAAGGCCTGCAGCAGCTTGCCTTCGTGTATGCCCGGAGTGACGGGCAGCCAGATAGGCATCGATATCAGCGGTATCATGGCTTGAGTGGGGTACCGAGAAAGACGGCATGACTGCATGGGTTCGCCAGCAGACGGGACACTGGAGCCGGAGTATCAAAAGTGGTTCGGTGCGCCAGTACTTCCTGTACCAGCCATGGACTTTCCATGAAACTCCATGAGCCTTGCAGCAGGGGCAGCCGCCACAGCGGCTGGCAATCACCTGTGATTTGTTGCAGAGGTGCTTATAGTCAGGGATGGATATGTCGATGTATAGTACGGTGTTTGCGTTGTAAAGCCCGGGAGTTCCGCCAAGAATCTTACCCGGGCTTTCTTCTC
>MIBM01000095.1:7647-10761 GCA_001830645.1 Spirochaetes bacterium RIFOXYC1_FULL_54_7 | reverse complement strand
ATCGGCAATCTGGTATTCTGATCCGTCAGTGGACAGAAGTACCGTATGATTTGCCAGACCGACGATGGTTCCCTCCCGCAAGGCCTTTTCAACCGGGTTTTCAAATTTCTGTCGGCTGAAGGCATTCACGATTTCGAACACTTCAGTCAGCAGCCGGCCTTTTGCCCTATCCTGGGTCCATCCCGTAAGTCTTTCAGCAACTTCATTCATGAACTCCACCTTGCCATGGATATCAGTTGCTATGACCGCATCTCCTATGCTACGAAGAGTAACCCGCAGGTGTTCTTTCTGGGCAAGAAGTTCCCGTTCCGCCTTCCTCTGATCGGTGTCTCCAGGAATGCCACGACGAAGTGATCTGGCTTGTATTGGTAGGCAACACAGTCATACCATCTATCATTGACTACGAAATGCTGGCGGAAGCGCATTTCCTCACCAGTTCTGGCGACCTTTGCGTAGAGGCCTATCCAGTCGAAGGGATCATTCTCGATACCCGGGAAGGCATCGGTAACCAGTTTCCCTATAGGATCCATGCCTGTAAGACACTTGAAACTTTGATTGGCATCAAGAAAACGGTAGTCAATCGCCTTGCCATTTCCATCATATATCATCTGGTGGTAGGCAACACCTATGGGACCTTTTTCAAACAGGGCCTTGAAGGTCTGCTCGCTTTCCCTGAGAGCTTCTTCCTTGGCTTTTTCGTTCAATTTAGCTTCGAACAACCTGAAGGCCATCTTCACCGACGCAATCAGGACTGTCTCTCCGGAGTTCTTCAGAATGTAGCCGTAGGATGTTATTCCATCGGTTTTTTCCACAACTTCCCGCTCGGAATGGGAAGAAAGAAAGGCCAAGGGAAGGTCACGCCTCCTGAGGATTTCCACCGCGGCCTGGGTGCCATCTATGCCACTACCCAGGTTTATGTCCATAAGGATCAGATCAATCGCTTGAAAAGATACGGCCGCCTCTATGGCTTTTTCAGCACTTGAAGCGACCATGACCTTGTAACCATATCTCTCAAGAATCAGCTTCTCGCTCATGGCAAGGAGGGCTTCATCCTCCACGAGAAGTATGGTTCTGGATTCTGTGCTGAACATCCGGTTCCAACTCCAAGTATCTGAATGGTTAGCTGTTTTCTTTATCATGTCAAACATCAAAAAAGCCAAGCCTCTACGAATTACAGGATCAACCGACGGCAGGAAGTTCCTCCAGCCCCTGGGCTTCGTCCCGGTTGAAAATCCTGTCCACGTCCAGAATCATGATGAACCTGTTATCCTGCTTGCCTACGCACTTGATGAAATCAGCATCTATCTTGCTGCCAAACTTGGGGGCTGGTTCAAGCAGCGTTTCATCCAGATCTATCACCTCGTGGACTTCATCGGTCAAAGCCCCAATGATGATGACTCCACTGCTACCATGGTTTATCTCCATGACGACAATCGCTGAATCCCTGGATACTTCAACTGCCTCCATGCCAAAGCGTATCCGGAGATCCACTACGGGGATACCTGTGCCACGCACATTGATAAGACCTTTCCAACATAGATGGCATAGATCTCGCCATCTATGCCAAAGGTCAGATACTGATTCTCGTTCCTGTCTTCCACCTGGAACTCCTCGAAATCATCATCAGACAACTGGTCCTTTACCTGCCCGGCACGAAGGGTAATGGCGGTTTTGGACGAGCCCTTTCCGGAACCAGCCACTGGTGCTGCGGCAGCTGTCTTCGGGGTTGTATGGGCGACCTTCACCGCGTGAGGGGCGGCAATATTCCTGTTGGCAACCTTGCCTGAGACTGGAGCTATAGCCTTCCTGGGGCCCCTGGAACCAGTGTCATCTATAGTGAAGAAGGGTATTGCCGACGCGAGCTGCTCTGCCTGGCTGGACAGTTCCTCGGCCATGCTGGCCATTTCTTCACTGGCACTGGCATTCTGCTGGATAACACTGTCAAGCTGGGTAATGACCCGGGCAATCTGGTCTACTCCGACACTCTGCTCACGGCTGGCAGCACTGATCTCGGCTACCAGGTCTGCGGTCTTGTTGATATCTGGTACAACCTGCACTATGCGCTTGCCTGCTTCTTCCGCTACATCGACACTGGTCCTGGACAGCGACAGGATCTCACCTGCGGCCTTGCGTGCTATACCTTCGGTGGTTTCGGAGTTGTCGGCATTCTGCTTGATGGTGCTGGTCATCTCTTCTATTGAAGAAGACACTTCCTGCGCTTGTAACCTGTTCGGTTGCGCCTTGGCTCATCTGCTGGGCCGTACTGGACATCTGGAGGCTGCCGGATGAGACATTGGCACTGGAACTCTGTACTGAAGATACCAGTTCGCGCAGGGATACCATCATGCCCTGAATGGCCTTGGCCAGGAGGCCAATTTCATCAGGGCGCTTGAGGTACACTTCCGGCACCTCATGGGTAAGATCACCTTCGGCTACATAGGTGGTAAGCTTTACAGCCTCCGCCAGAGGCCGCGAGATGGAGAGGGAAAGGAAAATACCAAGTCCCAGAGCCAGAATAACACCGCCTATCAGGATGCCCACCACCAAGGCGGTTATTGCCTTGGCTGCCAACAGATTTGCCTGGTAGCCTTCCTCAGCATTGGCCATTTTGTACAATACCATTTCATCCAGGGCAGCCTGGTAAGCCAAGGGGGCATCCTTACCCCGCCCTTCGACCAATTCCATAGCCTCCGCATCTTTGTTCAGCTTGGCCAGGTTCATCTGTTCCTGGAAAACCAACCGAAAAACATCCCGCTTGGCCATTGCCTCGTCAAACAACTGTTTGCCGCGCCCAGGAACCATGGTGGATTCACACATCTCGTAGGCATCAAACACCGTCTTGGTCAGACCATCAAGGATTGTCTCTATGCCACGCATGGTCTCAATATTTCCCGCTGCAATCAGGTCACGGATATTGATACGTTGCCGCTGGAAACTCTCAGTAATTTTACCAACTGACCAACGGGCATGGTCTGGTTCTGGTACATGAACTCTGCCGACTTGGCCATGTTGTTGATATTGACCAGGCCAATGATGCCAATTACCGCCACGATAAGCGCCACAACGATAAATCCTGTAATCAGTTTCAGTTTGATACTCATGAGTTGAACCTTC
>MIBM01000095.1:0-7494 GCA_001830645.1 Spirochaetes bacterium RIFOXYC1_FULL_54_7 | reverse complement strand
GCAAAAAAAATACCGCCCTACCCAGAGGCAGGACGGCACAAATAAAATGAGCAAACCTCGCCTGACAGGCCTGGCTAGCCGGGCACAAAGACAGCCAGTTACCGGCCAATCACAAATACAGCTTTGTAGCTATTGATCCCCTTCAGGTTGGATGACGTGGTACAGGCCAATATGCTTCTTGTCCAGGATAACATTGTGGGCCTTCAGGCGTATGGAGTTCAGGCGTATGAAACCCCGGGCGTCGGTCTGGTCATAACCACCGGCCACATCCATGCTACCCAGATCCTGGTCATACAGGGAGGTTGGAGACTCCCTGGCCACAGCCATGGCATTGCCCTTGTACAAGGACATGGTAACCTTGCCGTCGATGGCTTCCTGGGACTGGTTGAAGGCAGCCATAAGGAAGTCCATTTCAGGAGCAAACCAGAAGCCATTGTACACACATTCCGAGAATTTGGGTTCAAGCATCTGCTTGAGGTGCATTACTTCCTTGTCCATGGCAATGCCTTCGATGTCGCGGTGGGCAGCCCACAGGATGGTCGCTCCAGGACTCTCGTAGATACCCCGTGACTTTATGCCTACAAAGCGGTTCTCCACCATGTCGATGCGTCCAATGCCGTTCTGCCTTCCCAGTTCGTTCAGGTAAAGGAATATTTCAAGAGCGCCAGTCACTACTTTCCCGGATTCCAGATTGCTGATCTTTATTGGCAGGCCATCCTTGAACTCGATTTCGATCAGGGTCACTTTGTCCGGTGCATCACAAGGCGAGAGGCTGCGTGAATAGATATCCTCCTCGGCTATACGCTTCGGATCCTCAAGAATACCGGCCTCATGGCTTATGTGCATGAGGTTCTCATCCTCGCTATATGGCTTTTTTATGGTAGCGCTGACAGGAATGCCATGCTCGGCGGCATAATTGAGCATATCAGTCCGGCCCCGGAACTGGCTCAGGAACTCAGGATCCTTCCAGGGGGATATTATCTTCAGACGAGGATCTATGGCAGCATAGGTCAATTCGAAGCGAACCTGATCATTGCCCTTGCCGGTTGCGCCATGGGCTACATACATCGCGCCTTCCTGCTCGGCTATCCTTGCCTGGTGTTTGGCAATCAGTGGTCTGGCCAGTGAAGTGCCAAGTAGATAACGACCCTCATACAAAGCATTGGCCTTGAGAGCCTGGAAAATATAGTCGCTCACAAATTCTTCACACAGGTCTTCCAGGAATACCTTGGATGCCCCGATTTTCATGGCCTTTGCCCGTGCGGCATTGAAATCTTCCTGCTGGCCTACGTTTGCCATGAAGCAGATCACCTCATAACCCTTGTTGAGCAACCACTTGAGGATGACTGAAGTATCCAGTCCTCCTGAATATGCCAGAACTACTTTCTCGCCCATTACCTGTTCCTCCCTGTGAAACACTACCCGGAAATTACATGCCTTAGAATACGCAAATGAGTAGAGACCGTCAATCAGAGCGTTTCAATATCTGAACGATCAGGAAAACACCCAAGAGTACAGAAACCTGGCCCCAAACCCTATTTCGTTGCACCTGGCTGTGGCTTGGCACGTGAAAACAGAGCGCGGAAACCCCGCCCCTTACCCGGCTCCACCCGATGAGCTGTATCTTCTCCCGCCGTCCTCCCATTGGATGGGGGCTTCGCCCGCAACAATTCTGCGATAGCCTTAAGAGCACCTTTTTTTGTGATATCAACAAGAAAATGGGTTATTTCGCCATTGATCGAATATACCGGGATAAAGCTTACATGCTCCTGACGCTCTACGATGCCATGGCTACGGTCAGTCTCCTCAAGGATCGACCGCAGCTCAACCTCAGGCAGAAATTCTTTTATGGAAGATATACCAACCCGCAACTCAGAAAAAGCGGGCAAGCCGACGAGGGCCTCCGATGCCGCCACTATCCTTCCATCCAGCCCGATAATCAGTATTGACCTGTCTGTCAACTCTACAACAGCCCGCACCAAACCCGTAAGGGATGCTATACGTAGGCTCTTCCTGTCCGATGAATCGGCCAACTCCTTGATCATTGACTTAACCTGCACGCCAAAGGAACCGAAACCGTCCAGCCGTTCGTCAGGAATTGAACCACCATAACGGACAAGATTAGTCATATTCTCGAACTCCCTGCTTTTTTGTTTGGCAAAAACCATGAGCAGGATAAACGATGTCAACTCGACAGCACCGAGAAGGAATCCATAAAATAGCACCCGCTCCGCGTCGCCCTTCAAACCAGCAGCCATCGCGATGTAATAAGCCCACATACCTGAACCCAGAATTCCGGCTAAGGCCAGAACACCGAGTACTGCCAACTGGCCAAAACGGACAAGTATCATGAACGGCCCCTTACAGGTTCTGGAATCCAGCCAGATCGATATTGCGACCGAGGAGGAACAACCTGTCACCATCCTGGAACTTTTCAGCCTTATCAGGGAAAACCAGGGTCTCACGGCGCATACTGTTTCCAGAATCATCCAGATCTATGGAGAGGCGGAGTATTGCAACCAAGCGAAGCTTCATTTTTGATTCCAACTCCAGACTCTCTGCCGTCTCGCCGACAAAGAATTTCGGTGTCAGCTGCTCCGTCAGGGATACGTCCGCACTAAGAGGTACGGAATCAAGGATATCCGGAGCTACAAGGCGCCGGGCTATTCTTGTTCCGGTCTCCACCTCCACATTGATGACCTCGTTGGCTCCTACCCTCCTTAAAACAGCATCATGCAGGGGAGAGATGGAACGGGCTACAACATAGGGAACACCCCGTTGCTTCAGAAGCATGGTGGTAAGAATGCTTGCCTCAAGGTTGTCGCCAATCGCAACGATGGCCACGTCTATATCCTCCAAAGGTGCCTTGAGCAGGGAATCCTCGTTGGTTGTATCGACGAGTACCGCAGCAGACACCTTGTTTTTCATTTTTTCAACAATGGACGGATCACGGTCCATCGCAATGACATTCGTGCCCTTCTCCACCAGGACCTCGCAAATACTTGCCCCGAATGCACCCAGGCCGATTACAGCAATACTACGATTTTGCGGCATACAGCCTCCTTGTCAACCTATTGCCAGATCACCCTGGGGATACTCGATCTGCCCCTGGGGATTCTTCTTGCTTGCTGCAGTGAGTATGGTCAAGGGGCCAAGCCTTCCGAAGAACATCAGAACGATTATCAGACCCTTGCCAATGTACGATAGTCCCGGGGTCAAGCCTGTGGAAAGCCCAACTGTCCCGAAGGCCGAGACAGCCTCGAACAAGAGCGTGATGAAAGGCGCATCTTCGGTAAGACTGAGCACAAAGGTGCCGACCAGAACCACCAGCAGCCCGAAGAACAATATAAGGAAAGCCCGTCCCACTTTATCATTTGAAATCGAATAGAAGCCGAGTCGTGGCGTTCTCTCCTGTCGGATGAAAGACAGGAAAAAGGCACCAATAGCCGCAAGGCTGTTTACCTTTATGCCCCCGGCCGTACTGCCTGATGCCCCTCCTATGAACATGAAAATGATCATGAACAGCAAAGTAGCATCACGTAGCCCTGCAAAGGAGACAGTATTAAAACCAGCGGTTCTGAGCGTTACAGACTGGAACAATGCGCTCAGGTATTGTTCACCAAGAGTGTAATCCGCCATGACACCCTGATGTTCCAGCAGGTAGAATCCGCAGAATCCCATAAACACCAACACAGAGCTCACAGCCAGAACTACCCGGGTATTCATACTGCCTATACGTCTTACCCTGCCTTTATTTCCCTTCAGCCTACCAAGCAAGGCTTCTGCCCAGGATTTCAGGTCATTTATTACCCCGAAACTTATGCCCCCCAGCGTTATCAGGACAGCAATTACCACTAGCACCAGTGGGTCCTGCCTGAAGGACTCCAGACTGTCGGAATAAAGGGCAAACCCTGCGTTGCAGAAGGCGGAGACTGCATGGAAGACTGAATGGAATGCAGCCTCGGCAATGGACTCTTCAAGGAACACAAACCGTAAGAACAAGACCAGTGCCCCGACAAATTCCAAACTCAGGGTAGACATCACTATCATGCGTACACTGCGTGACAGGCCAACCATATCATCCTCGCTGAGCATGTATGAAACGGTCAACCTGTCCTGGATCGACAAGCGCTGACGGAGGGCAATCATTACAAAAAAAGAGAAAAGCATGATCCCCAGGCCGCCTATCTGTATTAGCACCAATACTACCAATTGCCCTAGCCTTGTCAGCGCGACTGCAGTATCCACCACAATGAGACCCGTCACACAGACTGCTGAAGTTGCGGTAAACAGGGCATCGACAAAACCGAGACCATGCCCGTCAACTGTGGACTGATCTATCATCAAGCCCAAAGCCCCGCTGAGTATGACCAGTATGAAGGACACAAGCACTGTCTGGGCAGGCCGGGTAGCCATCCTCTCGAATAGTTTAAATACCTTTCGCATCCTGCCCAGGATCTTGAGCAGGAGGAAGGAGTTCCGGAGTAGAACGGTTAACCCTCCGAGTCCTGCGGTATCGTGCATGAAGAAGGCAACATATTTCGAGTATATGAAGAACCCGGTAAAAGCAAGTACAAAGGCAAGGGATGGCCAATAGGTTTTGACATAGTTCAGTAAATACTTCGCATTCAGGATCTCACCAATGGTCGACCAGAGTATCAAGCCCACTATTGAAAAATCGATGATGTGGACAAACCCGGCTATCACCTGCCCTGCCTCGGCCTGCTCCATGAAAAGGGCAAGCAACCCGAGGATGAAAGCACCTATGGTTATCCGCTCCCATTTGTTCATCCCGCGATTATAGATAGAGCCCAAGGCATGCACAAGGGAAAAGAATAATCTTGAACTTGATTGATTTAATTGCATGTTCCAATTTGCCATGAGTACCCGCCCTTTGACATCAAAGCCCTATTTGTCGCATTATCCGGATCATGGGAAGCATGGCTATACAACCCGACATACTATCTACCGGTCTCAATACCATGTCTGCTCCTGCTGCCAGCATCCAGTACAAGGATACAAGCTACCTGGAGCACGAACAAAAACTAGCCACCCTCGCCAACTCGGGTGCAGATGCAAAAGTACTAAGCAAATTGATAGAAAGCATTTTCGTCAAACAACATCGAACCATACGTGATCTCGACTTCAAACAACTGGACCCACAGGCCATCGCCGACAACTACCTTCTGCCCCGGAAGGACCTCAACCGCTTTGTGGTGGAGAACTGGGTACAGAAGATATTCATTGCCGGGTTGCCCAAAAAAACCCAGGCAGCACTATTCATGTTTGGATTAGGCCGCCTGTTCTCCACCTACAACGATCTCGGAGCACAACATAGTACTGATATCGATCTGAACCTGATTGTAGATGATGCAATGCCCCAGCGAAGCATCGATGCACTGGTCACCGGTCTTAAACGTCTCCAGCACGAGTTCCACAGCCGGTTTGGCATTGTCCTGGAACTACACCCCCAGTACATGATACAGAGGGAAGCCGAAGTCCTGATCAACCTTAATACAGGAACAGAAAAAGACCGCATCGCAAGCGTCCTCTTTTACCGTACCAACGAGAAAAGCATACGGATACTCCAGGACCATCCTGTGATCAGGGAAAATATATTCTCCCGGGTTAGACAATTGCCCGATGCCTGCATGTTTGAACACTTCATGGGTTTCAGCGCCGGCAAGGCCAGCTATGCAAAATTGAGAAGCAGCAGTGAAGCCCTGGTAATTGGCCTGGACGGATCCTGCGACAGCCTGGCTGTACACACCGTAGTTGGCTCACGATCCTTTGGTTACTGGCTCAGGCGCCATTTCCCGCAAGGTCTGTTCGTATCCCCACCAGAATGGCATTTCTCCATGAAATATTTCATTAACCGCGTCTATGACTACATCTGCGCGATGAGGAATGCAGGTTACCAGCTTGAAGAACTTGGCTTCAGACCTGCTTCGAATCCAGGCGGCGGAACAACCAGAGGCAAAAATGAGCGCTTCGGTTCCGTGGTTATGGACCCTGATTTTTTATATATCCGCAACGCCCACAAACTAATGCTCTTCCTGCAGGAACTCGTACAATCAGGCATTGGCGCTTATGGAATGGAAGTGGATTGCAGCTGGATGTCCGGCGCACGCTTCACCAGGCTAGTAGATCAGTGCGGTAACGATTTCCTTACAGATTTCGACATCCTCGTCCTCAGCGGCTGTCTGCTCCGGCCCAGTGAGGCTGAACGCTACCGCTTCCTCCAGCAGAAAATAAAAACCAGATCCAAAGACCGGTATCTTGAAGGACCGATCGACCACCTGAAAAATCTTCCGGAGGGCCTCCGCTACGACGTGTTGAACAATGAGGGATCCCGCTACAAGATCAGCATCCCCTACACCTGGTCGGACCTTGCCTTCTTTGCCTTCAATGCCATCAGCGTACACATAGCCCAGATTGTTGAAGGGAAGATCCTGCCTACCTTGCCCCGCATGGGCATGCCAAAATCCGAACTTGACCGCTACCGCAAAGCCTTCTCTGAAAACTGAATCCCCCGAAGCCTGTACAAGGAATGGATCATCCACTCATGCAATATGATTCATTCGCAAACGGGCGTAGCCCGTAGAAGATACTAGGAGCGGCCCCCCTCGACGAACCGCGCATGCTCAGTCCAGGTTTTGACATCCTGTCAAAACTTCCGGTGATCGAAGATCCGCAGTAGCGGATCTTTGGGCGACGTACACTCGACAAGCGTCGCTACGCTCCGCATGCCCAAGGTATTGATTGACGTGCGCGCTGAAAGCGCGCCGGGCAACCGTGTCGCGATCTAGTACAAGTTCGGATGTAAGGCGAGGCAAAGGGAGGCGCGACAATGGTATTTACCTAACAATCTGCTTTGTCTTTTTGCTGGGCTGACGCCGTGCGCGACAGCGCACACGACAATACCATTCCCCTCGGCAAACGGACATGCCCGTAGAAGATACCAGGAGCAGCCCACCTTTGACGAACCGCGCATACTTAGCCCAGGTTTTGACATCCTGTCAAAACCTGGACATCGAAGATCCGCAGTAGCGGATCTTTGGGTCACGTTCACCTGCCAGGCGTCGCTACGCTCCGCATGCCTCAAGGTATTTTATTCACATGCGTACTGAAAGCGCGCTGGGCAACCCTGTCGCGACCTGGAACAATTCCCTCATATGATGTGTTTTTTTTATGCCGTGAGAAAATACTAGAAGCGCCCCCCTCGACGAACCGCGCATGCTCAGTCCAGGTTTTGACCTCCTGTCAAAACCTGGACATCGAAGATCCGCAGGAGCGGATCTTCGGGTCGCGTACACGCGACAAGCGTCGCTACGTTCCGCATGCCCAAGGTATTGATTTATGTGCGCGCTGGAAGCGCGCCGGGCAACCCGTCGCGATCTAGTACAAGTTCGGATGTAAGGCGAGGCAGAGGGGGGCGCGACAATGGTATTTACCTAACAATCTGCTTTTTCTTTTTGCTGGGATGACGCCGTG
>MIBM01000094.1:5230-11998 GCA_001830645.1 Spirochaetes bacterium RIFOXYC1_FULL_54_7 | reverse complement strand
ATCGGGGCATATATGTGTCGAAATGATCACATCACCCGTCAACCTGTCTCCACGGGAAGCCATCTCTGCCAGCTTGAGGGCACAGCCGAGGGCCGCAACCGCACCATCGGCATCTGATACCAATCCGATTCGCTCGGGTCTGGCCCCGATACCGCCCAAGCGGCCTATTATACCGAGAGTAGGCGCATCCCCTCCCGTACTCTTGCCGGAAGCCCCGGGAACCGTCACCTTGATGAAACCAGTGGAGCCACGGGGTCCCTCTATCTGTTTAACTTCGGCCTTGACCGGCCCACGCGATTCGAGCAGTTCGGCAAGCCCCGAAGCACTGGCCTTCGAATCGTCAAGGGCGTCATAGATTTCAAGTATCTGCTTCAGCATGTCAACTATCCTTTCAGAGTATTTCTTCTGCTCGGCAACAAGCTACGAAGCGGCCAGGCCGCAGTTCCCGAAGATCCGGATCGGCTTCCGTACACACTTTGCGGGCATGGACGCATCGGGGAGCAAAACGGCAGCCGGGTTTTGGCTCGATTGGAGACTTGAGTTCTCCCTTGAGTATTTTAGGCTTTTCCATGGATCCTGGCATGGGAGAAGGAATGGCAGCGATCAAAGCCTTGGTATAAGGGTGCAGTTGTTCCTCGAAAAGAACGTCTGAAGGAGCCTTCTCCACTACCTGACCGAGGTACATAACCACAATCTTATCGGAGATGTGACGTACTACCGACATGTCATGTGTTACAAAAAGATAAGTAAGGCTGAGGCGCTCTTGCAGGTCCTGCATCAGGTTCAATATCTGTGCCTGCACCGAGACGTCGAGGGCTGAAACCGGTTCATCACAAACGATGAACTTGGGATCAAGGGCCAAGGCCCTGGCTATCCCGATACGCTGCCTGCGTCCGCCATCCAATTCATGAGGATACGAATTGTACAGGCGCATGGTAAGCTCCACGGTATCCATGAGTTCCTTAACCCGGTTCTCAAGATCCGCTTTGCGGGCGTATCGGCGGTGTATGATCAATGGTTCCGCGATCAGCCGCGAAATGCTCATCCTCGGATTCAAGGACGAATAGGGATCCTGGAATATGATCTGCATTTTTTCCCGAAGCTTACGCAGGTCCTTTCCGGTCTTGGCCAGTACGTCCTCACCATCAAAGGTAATCGTCCCGGCGCTTGGCTCGGCCAGCCTGAGTATGGCCCGACCCGCAGTGGTCTTGCCGCAGCCGGACTCGCCGACCATGCCGAGAGTACTGCCCTCTTCAATATCGAGGGATAGACCATCCACCGCGTGCAACATTCCATGAGGAGTGTTGAAATATTTCTTCAAGCCCCGCACGCTCAGAATGTCAGACATCGGCCACCCCCATACGGTTTTCAATTATTCCTTCATACATCAGGCAGAGCACCTTCCGGTCGCCTTTTTCGGTGACCCTGGGTACCGTCGTTGAACAAGGACCTTGCGCATAGGGACAGCGTGGATGGAACACACAGCCCCCAGGAAGATCTGCCGGGTTTGGCATCAGACCCTGTATCGGTTTGAGGCGTTTCTTTTTTTCATGCAGCACTGGAATGGAACCGAACAATCCCTCGGTATATGGATGCAGCGGTTTCTCGTAGACTTTTGCAAGCGGCCCATGCTCCACAATCTTTCCGGCGTACATGATTGCAACCGTATCGCATACCTGGGCGACCACGCCAAGGTCATGGCTGATCAACAATAAGGATGTTTTCATTCTGGTCTTGAGATCATGGATCATTGCTAGAACCTGTGCCTGGATGGTAACATCCAAGGCGGTAGTCGGTTCGTCAGCCAGTAGCAGACTTGGATTGCATGCCAAGGCGATAGCAATAACTACCCTCTGCTTCATGCCACCGGAGAACTGGTGGGGGAACTCGTTGGACCGTCCTCTCGGTATGCCAACAAGCTCAAGCATGTCCCCTGCCCGTTTCAGAGCTTCCTGAGCGCTGATGGTAGTATGCAGCGCGATTACTTCAGCGATCTGGTCACCAACAGTGAAAATTGGATTAAGGCTTGTCATGGGGTCCTGGAAGATCATGGAGATTTCATTGCCCCGGATCTTGCGCATCTCTTCTTCCGAAGCCAGGGCCAGATCCTTGCCCTTGAACATGATGGAACCCGAGGCGATCTGGCCAGTCGGTTTTGGCAGCAATTTGAGTATGGAAAGGGCCGTGGTAGTCTTGCCTGCACCGGTTTCGCCGACAAGGCCAAGGCTTTGGCCCCGTTCGATATCCAGGGAAATGCCATTGACTGCCTTTACATCCTCTTCTTCAGTGACATAGTGTACCCGCAGGTCGCGGATTGATAGTTGAATGTCTGGCACCGCGTCCTCCTAGCGTTTCAGTTTGGGATCAAGGGCGTCGCGCAGACCGTCGCCGATGAGATTATAGGCAAGAATCACCGTCATGATTGCAAGACCCGGGAAGATGAGGGTATGGGGAGCGCTGATGATGTAAGACCGCGCCTCGGAAAGCATATTGCCCCATTCTGGTGATGGCGGCTGGATGCCCAGGCCCAAGAACGAGAGGGATGCCGCGGAGAGTATGGATTGAGCGATGCCAAGCGTTGCCTGGACTATCACCGGGGCCATGCAGTTGGGGATTATATGTATCAGTATGATACGGAAATCCGAGGCACCCTGAGCTCTGGCGGCTTCTACATATTCCTGGTCCTTTACCGTCATTACCGAAGCCCTGACCAGACGCACATATACCGGCAGTGATGTTATACCTATAGCCAGCAACAGGTTACGGAAGCTCGGACCAAGGGCTGCCACGATGGCTAGGGCAAAAAGAATATTCGGTATGGCCAGCAGGATGTCCGCACCACGCATTATGACGGTCTCCAGCCTTCTACCATAATAACCCGCAACCGCACCAAGGCTTCCGCCGATTACAACCGCGAAAGCTACAGTAACGAAACCAATTATCAAGGAGACCCTGGCCCCGTGGATGATGCGTCCGGCCACATCCCTGCCAAAATTGTCAGCCCCAAGAAGGTACAAATGCCGGCGCACTGTGCCGCCGTCTTCGACTTCGGCGAAGGAAGCAATTCCCGAAAAAGCGTTCGGTATCTGGTTTCCCGTTATGAAATCATAAGAGTACAGCAAGTCAGCGCCAAGAGCCAGGATGACATAAAGACCAATAAGGGCGAGGCCTACAACGGCGAGTCTGTTCCTCCGATAACGTTTCCAGAACTCCGCAAACTCACCTTTATATTTTTGCTCCATTGAGCAACCCTCCCTTTTTTCTGACGACCCCAATATACTGCGCTTTGATGCGTGGATCGATGAATGCATACAGGATATCTACGCCCAGGTTCACAAGGGCAAAAACCAGTGCGACAAAAACTACTGATGCCAATATCTGAGGCGTGTCCTTCCTCTGGATGGCATCTACCATGATGGTGCCTATCCCGGGATAGGAAAACACGGTCTCGGTGAGAACGGCTCCTACAAGGAGTTGCCCCACCTGCAGCCCAATGACTGTTACAACCGGGATGAGCGCATTCCTGAGGGCATGTCGGTAAATGACGTTCCTCTCATCCACACCCTTGGCACGGGCGGTACGTATGTAATCCTGCCGGACGACTTCGAGCATGGAAGATCGGGTCATACGGGTCTGAACTGCCGTATTCATGGCGGCAAGTGTCAACGCCGGAAGGATGATTGATTTCAGGTTTGCAGGATTGGCCAGGGATGGGAACCAGCGCAGGTTCACGGAAAACACCCAGATGAGCATCATGCCCAGCCAAAAAGCCGGCATGGAGATGCCGATCAGGGCAGCGATGGTAACCGCCATGTCAGTCTTGGTATATTGCCGGGTAGCGGAGATGATACCGAAAGGAATGGAAATAACGATGGAAAGTACAAGAGCCAGAAAGGTCAGCAGCATGGTATTTGGAAAACGTTCAAGAATGGTTCCGAACACCGGCCGGTTTGAAACATAGGAACGCCCCAGATCCAGAGCCCACAATCCTTTGTAATCAAAAGAATCTCCGGGGCCATCATAGCCGAAGAGGAAGTGGAAATATTGCATGACGAAGGGCTCATCCAGACCCATTGCCTTTTCCAGTTCCGCCACTTGCTCATCAGTGGAATCCTGGGGGAGCATCATGCGTGCGGGGTTTCCCGGGGAGATGTAGGTCAGGGTGAATACGATCAAGGTCACCCCAAGAAGAACCGGTACAAGATGGATCAGCCTTCTGATTATATACTTGAGCATGGAGTCCTTCTTTTGCATGTAGTGGGAATAGGCACGGCAGCGTAGTTCTGCCGTGCCCATTTAATGCCGGATTTTACTTGGAAGCTTGGACTCTGGCGACGTTTCTCAACCTGAAGGAACCAGAGGGAGATATCTCCACACCTTCGATATTGGTCTGGCTAGCGGAAATACCGAGCATTGCCACCAAGGGGAGGCGAGGCATGACCTTCAGGATTTCCTTCTGGGCATTCTGGTAAGCCAGGTTGCGCTCCGGGCCATTGGGCAAGGAGTTGCCCCGGTCGATGTACTTCTGTGCCTCGGCACTATAGAATTTGGTGTCGTGCAGCAGAGAGGTATTGAAGCCATCAAAGGCTACGAATATATAGTATGCATCATCGGTCTGAGTCCAGTTGACCAGGAGATCCCAGACTTTGGGGTCGGTATTCCTGCGGCGGGTTGCCAGCTCTGAAAGAGCAACCTGTTCGATTTCTATGAGGTCAACACCAAGGGTCTTCTTGACCTGGTCCTTGACAACAAGGGCTTCCTTCACATACACGCTGCCTGAAAGGGCAGTGCACTTGATGGATCCAGGCTGTTTCATCGAGGCAGGAAGAGAGTCAAAAAGCTGCTTTGCCTTGGCGGGATTGTAATAGCCGGTGGTGGTGTTTCCCTCGGCAATGCGGGTGCCCGCGGAGTTGTCGATATGGCCGAAGGGAAGGGTCTCGACATACTGCAGGGTGACTATGCCACGCTTGTCCATGATATCCGGAGAATTTACGATGTCCGACGGATTTACTGAGTACAGGATCGCCATCCGGAGTTTGGTGGAGTCCTGGTCAAGGTCGTAGTTTCCATCTGTAACAGGGCTGCCATCAGAATTGACCTGGCCTACTCGTGGAGATTTCATGTTGAAACCAAGATAATGGTAACCAAAATATCCATCGGTGGAAAGGATCTTACCACCCTGCTTTTCGATTTCTCTGGCATCAAGGGGAACCACGCTCATTATCAAGTCGACTTCCTTGTTCAGAAAGGCGGTCTTCAGCGCAGAGGGATCCTTTATGGTCTTGAAAGTGAGCTTTTCGGCGTTTGAAGTGATGCTCGTATCGAAATAGTCCCTATTACGGATCAAGGTTACGCTATCGCCAAGATTCCAGGAATCGAACTTGAATGGACCAGTTCCTACAGCCCAGGTAAGGCCGTAATCTTTGAGGGTTCCATCCTGCTCGGCTTTTTCAAAGGTTTCCTTATCCACAATCGAAGCTCCGAGCCAAGTCAGCTGGTTGAGTTGGGAGCCGAAAGAAACGGGCTTGTAATACGGTGCACGATCCGCAAAGGTCTTAAGCTCTGCGTCTGACTTGCCCGCAGGTGCCTTGGTTGGGTCGAACTTACCGGTACGGAAGGAGATCGTGTAGTCATCGATCTTTTTCACATCAAACATCATTGCATAGATCGACTTCATCTGGGATTTCTCGTGGAAGGCACTTCGGTTGAATGAAAACAGGACATCATCCGCGTTAAGGCCGTTGCCGTTGTGGAACTTGATTCCCTGGCGGATCTTGATAGTGTACTTGGTTCCATTTTCTTCAATAGTTGGCATGTCTACAGCGAGATCAGGTACGATCTTGCCATCCTTTGTCAGATCGAACAACCGGTTATAGATAACAAGGTTGAGGTTGTGGGTGGGGGTATCGCTGTACATCGGCGGATCCAGAATCACCGGATCGGTACCCTGGCCGATGATGATATCCACCGTCTGGCTGTCCTGGGTACCGGCCGCAAAGGCAAGGGGTGCCAGTGCCAGGACCATGAGTGCCGCAATCAATTTACGCATGCTCTCCTCCTTAATTCATTCCACGTGAAGTCCCACAGGTTATCTGAGATGATAAGAGGTGAATATAATATTCACAATGAAGATTGGATTAAGTATTCAGGAAGTTAGTATGAATTCTCTCAGTCCCGCTGAAAGCGACATATGCGAAGCATGGGTTTCGCGATATAAATTGAGAGCAAGGAGATTCCATGAACAAAGAAACCGTCATCCGTGCCATAGAGGAACACACCGGTGAATACATCCGGATCGCCGGTGAGCTCTGGGAAAATCCCGAGCTGTCCTACCAGGAGAAGAATTCCTCGGCACTCCAGAAGAAATACCTGCGGGAAGCGGGCTTCAGGATAACCGAGCTTGATCAGATCCAGGATTATGCCTTCATCGCGGAGTATGGATCGGGAGCTCCGGCAATTGGCCTTCTGGGCGAGTTTGATGCACTCCCCGGCCTTTCCCAGGCCGTCTGTGGCTCTCCCTCTCCCTTGGTATCCAACGGCCCGGGCCACGCCTGCGGGCACAACCTGCTGGGCACTGCCTGCCTTGCAGCAGCTGAAGGAGTCAAGGCCGCCCTTGAACTCGGAGAACTCAAGGGTACGGTCCGCTATTTCGGCTGCCCCGCCGAAGAACAGCTCGGCAAACCGAAATTAGCTGCCGCCGGGGTTTTTGCCAATCTGGATGCCGTGCTTTGCTGGCACCCATCGGACTTGAATACCGTTGCTGCCTAT
>MIBM01000094.1:0-5176 GCA_001830645.1 Spirochaetes bacterium RIFOXYC1_FULL_54_7 | reverse complement strand
GCGGCCCAGGTGCCACATCTTGGCCGATCAGCTCTGGATGCCCTGACCTTGATGAATCTGGGTGTGGAGTTTCTCAGGGAGCACATGCCTGGCTCCGCGCGGGTGCACTACATTGTCATTTCCGGCGGGGAGCGACCAAACATTGTGCCGAAGTTCGCTTCGGGAGCCTACCAGGTACGATCACCCCACATGCGTGAGGCCCTGACACTGCTCAGGCGGGTCATCGATGTAGCCAGGGGAGCGGCCATCATGACTGGTACACACATGGAATACTCCATAAAATTCGGCTGCTGGGACTTGATGCCTAATGCCGCTATTTCCGATGCCCTCTGGGAGAACCTCAAGTCCATTCCCAATCCCGAATGGACAGAAAAAGAAAACCAGCTGGCCCGGAAACTAGCCTCATACTTCTCGGATGATCAGAAGAAAGCCACACTTATGGGACTGGGAGTCGATGCGGACTCGGCAGATAGTATGATAAGTGAAGCCATCCATGAAGGCGTGGGTTACTGGGGCAAGGGCTGGACCATGGCTGCGTCCACTGATGTGGGCGACGTATCCCACATTGCCCCGACTGCACAGATAAACACCGCTACCTGGCCAGTCGGTGTCGGATCTCATACCTGGCAAGCTACGGCCGCCTCCGGATCGAGTTTCGGCATGAAGGGCATGATCTACGCAGCCAAGATCCTTGGCGCCGCGGTCTGCGACCTTATGACCAAGCCAGGTCTGCTGGAGGCCGCCATGATGGAGTTCAACAAAAGGACCGCCAATGAGACCTATCAGGCGGCAGAGACTCTTGTCCGTGCCTTGCAGGAAGAAATTTCAGAGAATTGATCAACCAGGTTCCGGAGAAGGGGGAAACACCAGCTTGAAGTGGGCACCTTTTCGCAGCTCGCTCTCTAGCTCGATACCGAAACCATATTCCTCGGCAAATTTTTTCAGGATGGCAAGACCGATGCCAGAACCTTCCTGCCGGCCACCCGTCCGTGTTCCCCGATAACTACGCTCAAAGACCGCGATCTTTTCTTCCGGCCGAATTCCCTGGCCCCGGTCCCGAACGGACAAGAGTCGTCCTCGAAGCTCCAACGTGATGTGTCCCTTTCCGGAATCATCAATGCCATATTTTACCGCGTTTTCAAGCATGATATGAAGCATCCGCTCAAGATCTTCCTCACTGACAGGCAGGGCTATCAGAGGCTTGATCTTCTTTTCGAACCGAATGGCTGGATAAAGACCTGTATAATACCCGACTATGCGATTGCAGATTGCCGATGCATCCGCATGTTCCACATTCCTCCGCTTCTCCGAAGCGAGCATGGCCTTGAGACTGACGGTCATTCGTCTGAGCCTCCCAAGCTCGACCCGTGAAACATCCAGGTACTCATCAATCAGTTCTGGGGTTTTCCCATGGCGTTCAATGAGCTGGCGGTAGCCTTCCAGTATCTGGACCGGTGTGATGAAGGATATCATATTCTTTGTTGGTAAGGTGTACCGGCAAGCCATCGCGATAAACCGCATGTTCGTCATCGTTTAGAACGATGGAACCGCAGGACAGGCAGGGTGCCAGACCAGCGGTACTCCTGCGCATGACCGCCCTGATCCTTGCCAGAAGCAACTCCATGTCGAAGGGTTTAACCAGGTAGTCGTCAGCGCCCTCTTCCAGACCCCTGACTTCATCCGAAACTCCCTGTCGCGCGGTGATCATGATGATAGGCAGGTCAACCTTCTGGGATCTCAATGCCCGGCAGACATGAATACCTTCCACATCCGGCAGCATCCAGTCGAGTATGACCAGATCAGGATTTCCATCCAGGGCCGCCGCAAGGCCACTCTTGCCGTCGCTCCGGACGGTTACTTGCATGCCCTGAAGCAGCAACTCGACCTCAATGACCCTGGCGAGCGCCTTTTCATCCTCGATCAATAATATGTGCATAATGCTCCACTCGATTAAAACCTCCTGGTTCCGGACAGTCAAGTATGGGAGGTCCCAAGCTACACCCCGAGCATGATCCGTGCGGTGGTGAAATACAGCAGGAGACCGGTTATGTCCACCACCGTTGCCAAAGCCGGGCTGGCCACAAGCGCCGGATCGGCACCCAGCCGGGCGGCTGCCAGGGGCAGGGCAGCCCCGAGTACCGTGGCGCTTATTACCTGCAGGGTCAGGGCAACTGCAATGGCCAGACCGATATCGAACATACCTAGCCCTGCAGGCAACAAGGTACCTGAAGAGAAGAACACCACCCGGGCAAAAGCCAGAGCACCTAGTATCAGGCCAAGCATGAAGGCTACCCTGAACTCCTTCCAGAGCACCCGAAGCGCGTCCCTGGGGCTTATTTCCTTGAGGGCCAGGGCCCTTACGACCATGGTGGCAGACTGGCTGCCGGTATTGCCACCTGTGCCTGCCAGCATCGGCATATAGAAGGCTAGTATCATAAGGCTGGTCAGGGTGCTCTCGAAACCCTGAAGGATGGCCCCTGAGACCAGACCAAAACCGGCCAGCACTACCAGCCAGACCACCCGGTGGCTGAAATGCGCCCATACCGAGGTATCAAGGTAAGCCGCATCCTCGTGGGTACCCGATATGGCCATGAAGCGTTCCATATCCTCGGTGCGTTCATGCTCCAGGGCCACCATCGCGTCATCGTGGGTGATTATACCAACCATGGCACCAGCAGCGTTCACCACGGGAAGGTCGACCAAGGCATACTTGGTCAGCTTGTAGATGGATTCCTCGCGGTCTTCATCAGCTCCCACGGTGGCAACCTGGTCATCCATTATATCGCGCAACAGGGATTCCGGCTCAGCCAGTATAAGGTCGCGCAGATTGACCACGCCGACAGGTCTATGTTCCCGGTCTATGATGTAGGAGTTGTAGACCGATTCCTTGTCCGGCGCTTCCTTGCGTATCCTGACCATGGCCTGGGCTACACTCAGGCCGGCAGGCAGGGCAATGTACTCGGTAGTCATTATGGAGCCTGCAGTGCCCTCAGGGTAGCCGGCCAACCGGTTGACCTCTTCCTGGTCGGATTTGTCCAGGGAGGGCATGACCTCGTCCATGCGCTCTTCGGGCAGGGATTTGAGGAGGTCTACCCTGTCGTCCGGGGACAGGAAGGATACAAGTTCGGTAAGTTCCACCGGATCCAGCTGTTCAGCTATCCCACTCTGGAAAGAGCTGGACAGTTCGCAGAAAATATCCGCTACTTCCTGCTGTTCAAGCTTTCTGAGAACCTCCAGGGCTTCCTGGGGCTCCAGGCCGCTCAGGGCATCTGCGGCATCGGCCGGATGGCTTTCGCGGAAATATTCAAGGATGTCTGCGAGGTCGCCTTCTTTGATGGCGGCTTTGATGTCTGGTGCTATCAGTTGGTCGAGCATAAGGGGCCTCCTGCGGCGCGTGACTGCGCCCGCTGAACCCCGCCCGGTTAGAAGAGGGGTACGATGCGGACGGAGCTACGCCGATGCTTCGGGTATCTACTCCGTGGGAAAGGTTCCGGAGGCTGACTGTCGTCAACGTCGGAATCATGCATATAGGGTACCTTCTCCTGTGTTGATGTGGTGGACCTGCGTCCGCCCCTACTATACGCCCAAGACAGATCCGGGTCAACGCTTTTCGCCACCGCAGGACTTTCTTTGATCCATCAGACCCTTCACTGAAGCCAGGCGCCAAGTAGCTCCCTGATCTTCACTTCATTCCTGGTCCGGATATCAAAGCCGGTGTTAATGCAAAAGCCGGACAAGGCCAGATAGGCTGCAAAGCTGCCGCCATGGAAGGCTGCTGCCTTCTCCATCTCTGGCCTGTACTTGCCAGTGTTGCCGATGTTGTCGTACAGCTCCTCCAGCCTGGCCAGGGCGGCCAGTTCCCTGGCAGACAAGGCGGAACTGTACAACACTGTATATGGAGGGGCAGACTGGAAGGCCATGCCATACTCCCCTGCCCGCTTCCGTAGTTCGGTGCCTGGCAACCCCTTGAGGAAACCTATCTGGAAATGGCCGGCACCAAGCCCCGAAAGCTCTTCAAAACTGGCTCCTACCTCGGCCATACCCTCATAGGGTAGTCCTACTATCATATCCAGATGGATATGCACGGTTCCAAGGGCGATCAGTCTCTGGATGGCTTCCTTCTCCCTGGACCAGTCGCCAGTCCGGTGTATGGCTGCCCTGGTTCGCTCGTGTATGGTCTGCACTCCCAACTCGAACTGGAACAACCCATCAGGAGCCTGCTCCAACAAGGCAAAATCATCGAACCCGAGAAGGGCTGGATGCACCTCGAAATGGAAGCGGGAGCCTGAACCGGAGTGTTCCCGTATCAGGTGTGACCATATCTCCCTAGCCCTGGCCTTGTCGGCATTGAAGGTGCGGTCTACAAACTTGACCAGCATCGGCCTGGTGGCCACTATCCCGTCCAGCTCGGCCTTTACCAGAGTGGCCGGCTTGAAGCGCAGCCCGTGGTCGGAGCGGGAAGACAGGCAATATGAACAGGCGAAGGGGCAACCCCGGGATGATTCGTAATACAGATAGCGGTGCTCCAGAGCCTTGAAATCCTCGGCCCGGTACGGCATGGGCACGGCAGAAAAGTCTACCGGCGGAGCAATCATCAGTCGGTCCGGGTAGGCTTCGGTGGAGAAGCCAGCCCTGGCCAGGACCGTGACTGCTGTCTCGCCCTCACCGCTGACCACCAGATCCAGCTCGGGGTGGGCGGCTAGCCAGGCTCCCGCATTATAGGCAGCTTCCGGCCCGCCCAGGATGAGGCGGCAACCGGGAAGCATGGCCCGTAGATCCGGCAATATGGCCGAAATGAGTTCAGCATTCCATATATACACCGACAGGAGCAGTACGTCCGGTGCGGCCAAAGCCATGTCCCTGGCAATCTCCAGCCGGTTCTGACCGATATGGTATTCCCTCAGAATGATTGCACCGGGCTTTGCAGTTCCGGAACCCGCTTGGCCGCCCATCTCCTTGAAAACTGCCTCGATGGCATTGCGCAGGTAACGCAGCACCGGGGATGCGTGGGTAAAGCGGGCATTTACAGCCGCCAGGAGTATGGTCAAGGGGAGGTTCCGCGAAGGGCATCGATGAAGGAAGCAAGTTCACGGGGACCGGCAAAGGCCGCCTGGAAAAAGGATGAGCCGCCGCCCTTCCCACCGTGGCTCAACATGAGGGGCTTGAGTACCTTGCC
>MIBM01000093.1 GCA_001830645.1 Spirochaetes bacterium RIFOXYC1_FULL_54_7 | reverse complement strand
GCGTAGGCGCTTGCGGTGAAAGGCCTGGCCAAGACCAAGGGACACCCTACGGTCTGCGTACCAGGATGACTCCACGATGGTGGAATCCTGTGGAGCAAGGTCGATGAGGAGCTGCAAAGCAGCCTCGCTGCCACTGCAGTTGATGGCGCAGTCCCACCCATGTCCGCTGGTCAGCCTTGCTATGTCGGCAGACAGCCCAGGATCGACAGGATCAAGGGACAGAGCTCCGGCTTCCCGGCTTATCCGGCGCCGGAATTCGCTGGTCTCCAGGCTCAGCACCCCGACACCCATGGAGACGAGTATGCGGGTCACCAGCAAGCCCACAATTCCCTGCCCGGCCACGCAGTACCTGTCCCCAAGCCGGGGATGGGCATCGTGTACAATCCCTAGAGCCGTCTCCATGGACGGCAGGAAGACCGCGTCATCCCAGGAAAGACTGCCAAGCTGGATCAAATCGCTTGCCCTGGAGCAGAACCTGTCCTGATGGGCGACAAAACCAAACACCCGGCTCCCGTCCGGAGCCTGACCGACGTTGATATAGCCATAAGCCAGGGGATAGCCTGCAGGCTGTAGCCCGGGCAGGCTCTCTCCCGAGAAATCCCTGCATTCTCCGCGGAAAACAGCCAGCTCTGTCCCCGCGCTTATGCCCATCAGCCGGGACTCCACAAGCAACTCATCCGGCGCCCGCTCCAGACGCAGGTTCCGCAGACCTGCCTTGCCAGGCGCGGTAAACACAAGCTGCCTGCATTCCGGGGTCAGGGTACCTGGCCGAACCTCCGGTTGTCCCGCATCCATAGACTGGGCACCCGGGACACCTGGGGACAGAGCAGGGCTTTCGACGATTCCGGCAGCAAGTACCGGTTGTCGGGTAATAAAAAGCCGGGAGGCTCCGGCAATAGGTGCAAGCGGTTCCAGACCAGGGATGCCGAGTTCGGCAGCCAGCAAGGCCAGGCTGCGGTAGGGTGCTTTTGGTGGTTCGGTGGCCAAGCGCCCGCCGGACAGCTGGTCCGGGTTGCCAGGGTTGCCCTGGATTGCGGGATTAGCGGGAGCATACTCTGCAACCAGGTCATCCCCGGCACACAGGATCGACGCAAGGGTAAAACCCCTGGGAGCTTCCCTGGGGTACCAGCTGGCCGACCCACCCTGGATTAGCGGAGCCAGGGTCACGATAAGGGCATCGGCAAAGCCACCTTCCAGCACCGAAGCCAGAACCTTTTTCCCGCCTTCTATGAACAGGCTGCCAAGGCCTGATTCTTGTAAATAGTCCAGAATCTCGTTCCAGTCTGCCTGCTGTCCTGCCATTGATCTGAGTTCAACGCCTCTGGCCGCAAGCCGTTTGACTTTGTCTGTCTGAGCATCACTTGCCCGGGCAGAGCCAGAATTGGCCTGGCTGACCAAGCCTGGGTTGTAGAAGATTGTCAGCGGTGCCAGGTCAAGCCCTTCCAGTATGCGGGCTTGCTCAGGCAGTTCAAGCCGGGGGTCCAGGACTATCCGGTGGGGTTGCCGGTATGAAGGGACACCGGATGGGTTGCCAGACCCCTTCAAGTTTCCGGCAAGTTCGGCGACCCGGCAGTTCAGCACCGGATCATCGGCAAGTACCGTTCCTATTCCCACCAGTATGGCAGCCAGCCTGCCGCGCAGGGCGTGGGTCAGGAGTTTTGACAGAGGGCCGGAGATGGCAAAGGGCTTTGAATCGGCGGTGCTCAGGGCACCATCAAGGGTCTGGGCAAAACTTGCCAGCACAAATGGACGTTTGGACATGATCAATAGGATAAATCTTCACTTTGACCTTGACCAGTATTCTCAATACTTTATTTTTATATACGTGTTTTCGAGTCGTGGACCAGTAGCATGGGCAAGGGTCGTCTAAAAAGGAAGCAACAGTGGATTCAGCAGTACAAGCTACGGTGGCCATGATGAAGGCTTCCCGTTTCCCTGATGATCCTGAACATATTACCGGGACTATAAGTCCGAAGACGGCTGCAGCTGGCGCATCTCCATGATCTCCCGGGCAAAACTGCCTACCCGTTTCGGGGATTTTTCCATTTATGGCTTCCACGACAGCCGGGGCGGCCTGGAACACACGGCCATTGTGCGTGGTTGTGTGGATGGGCTGCATGACATACCCGTACGCGTACACAGCGAATGCCATACCGGCGATATCTTTGGCAGCCTCCGGTGTGACTGCCGCGACCAGTTGGAGGCAGCCTTGTCATACATCGGCTCCCGGGATGCCGGGGCTGTACTGTACATGCGCCAGGAAGTCCGGGGCATAGGCCTGCTCAACAAGATACAGGCCTACAATCTACAAGATCAGGGCAGGGACACTGTGGAAGCCAATGAAGACCTGGGCTTGCCGGCAGAGGCACGGGAATACCAGGCTGCAGCTGCCATGCTTCACCTGCTCGGCATAGGGTCGATAGCCCTGATGACCAACAACCCTGCCAAAATGACCGCACTCTCCGACGCAGGCATACTAATCAGCAGGCGCATACCCATAGTCATCGAGCCGAACGTCCACAATTCCCGTTACCTGATAACAAAGAAAGTCCGCATGGGCCATCTTTACTAGGATGACCCAGCGGACTTTCCTCAATCCACCTTCAGCTCGTCCCTGAAGAAGACCACCACCTGCTTCCAGGCCTGGCGGGCGGGACCAGGCTTATCCACGTCCTCGTCCTTCACAAAGGCATGACCCACACCGGTGTAGACGCTCTCGGCATACCTGGCATTGCGGGCTGACAATGCATCCTTGAAACCCTGGCGCTGGGCGGCGGGAATGCTGTTGTCCTTGTCGCCGAAAATGCCCAGAACAGCGCCATAACGGCCCAGCAGCCCCAGGTCTTCTTCCTTCTGGATCAGGCCCGAGCCGTACAGGGTTGCCACTGCAGACAATCCTGCCTGGCGGGTTCCCAGAAGCATGGCCTGGGCTCCGCCGAAGCAGAAACCAGTAGCGCCCATGCGCATTCCATCCACCTCGGGTTGTCTGGAAAGCCATACATACGCTGCATCCAGATCGGCTGCCAGCTGGGCCGGAGGCGTGCCGTTTCTCAGGGCTCCAGCTTCTTGCGCTGTCTGGGCCAGCTTGCCACGGTAGGCATCTACCGCCAGCACCACAAAGCCCTCCCTAGCCAACCTGTCTGCCATAGCCGTGATGTCTGCACTCAGACCCCACCATTCATGGACCATGATTATGCCTGGATGCTTGCCCGGCCTGGACGGTTTTGCGATATAAGCATTGAGTACGGTACCGTCTGCTGAGGTGAATCTGGCATTCGTCTGGACAGGCTTCTTGGCCTGGGCCATCGCAGGTACGGCTGCGGCCATCAAGACTGCTGCACAAAGCACTGCTACCCTCCTGCGTGAACTACTTTTGTCCATAGTTGTCCTCCAGCAAGAAAAATACTCATCATACATTATTTTTTCAATAATCTTTCTTCCTTTTCCTTTTTCTTTATCATTCTTCATTCTTCATTTTTCATCAATCACGGATTCCAAGCCCTGGTAGTCATTTTCCCATCCCCACCATCTGCAGACTTGCCAACCCTGGATCGGCACCCTGAGATCAGTAGATATGAAAGAACCACGCAAGACAGACGCCGGTTGCACCCTGCCAGGCGCTGCAGACAGAACAGACCCTGTATTGCACCCGCTGGATGCCCGGACCGTACAGGAGGTGTGGTCAAAGACCTACAACACCAAGGGCAAGCTTGACTGGTCCCACATCTATCCCTTTTACCATCCTGATATCGTATTCCAGGACTCCATCCAGCGGCTCGAAGGCCTGAAAGCCTTCAAGGCTCTGTGCGAGCGCCTGACAGGGCGGTGCAAAGAGCTGCGGATGGGCATACATGCTGTGGCCCAGGAAGGGGATGTCATCTTCATGCAGTGGACCATGACCATGATGTTCAAGAAAGCGCCGAGCACCCCGGTCTATGGTTCCACGGTGCTCAGGCTCCATGCCGATGGCCGCATCATAGGCCAGCGCGACTATTACGATCCCTGGGGGGACATCTTCAACGGCATACCCTGGTTCAGGAAATCGTATCGGAAATTCATGTATAAATACTTCGGCTAGGCGGTACCCCATGAAACGTAAACTACCCGGGCAGCTGTAATTCATGGCCAGCAAATCAGCCAGCCAGAATACCTGCATACCCAGCTTTCAGCCACCTATCCGGTGCAGATCAACATAGCAACTGGCTTCCTTCCTGCTTGCCAGCCTGCTTCCGGACAGGCTCAGGGCCAGCGCACCGGTATAGGCAGCAACAACGGCCTTCTGTACCGGCCATGCCAGCGCCGACAATTACCGCATCATATTCCTGGATTGTTCTCATGGTGTTATATATACCAAGACCGGTGCCCCCGGGCAAGGCAGGAATAAAAGCCGCGAATCCGGCTGTCAATCTGCAGTTCCGGAAAACATCCTTGGTTCCAAATATTTTTTATGGCACCCCTTGTTAATAAAGTAAATAAAACTTACAATTTCCTGTTGTTGTGCTTTACTTCATGCATCTGCTATTCCGCTGCAGATTTCAGAGGTGTGAGATGGGACGATCAGGATTACCAGCACGATTCAGCTATTTCGTCAGCCAATACATTATTCATTCCGGAATCCATCCCGGTAACCGTTCCTGCCTCTATTGCTTCATCCTTCTGCTGACCACACCGCTACCATGCACATCCCAGGATATGGATCTGAACCAGTACTACCGGTATCCGTTGGCTATTGCAGCTGCATACCAACCTCTCTCCGGCATAGGTAATTCCCGGCTGCTTGACTTCCAGATAAACGAGGTAACCGGGGAGATCCGGTTACCTCTGCCTGGCCATCCTGTGTTCCAGCCTTTCATCAAAGCGGGAGTCCTGGATTTCAGTTTCCTGATGGAACCTGATTATACCGGGCTTGACTGGACCCATCGCCATGTCTATGGCGCTCTCGGGTTCGGGATTTCCCATCGATTCTCACGGGATTTCGAGCTTGGCTTTGATCTGTTTGCAGGTGCCTCCCAATCCCTATTCACCAGGTTGGAGTCGGCCATCCTGGATGCATCGGACGACTATGGTCAGCTCAACCTGGTAAGTGGCAGTGCAGGTTCCTTCTCCATCAACCCTTCGTACAACTTCAGCATCGCCGTCAAGCCATCCGTCCGGTATCTCCTGGGCCTTGGGCCACTGGACAGCTATGACGGCTTCTCCTATGGCCTTGGCCTGCAGGCCGCCTACCGCTTTGGCCAGGATCCGGACAGGGCAAGCGCCGCCATCCGCGCACTGCGCTTCGGCGACATCTCAATGCCGCCGGTATTCGCTGCCATGCGTAGTTACTATGCCCAGCAACCCATCACAAGCTTCGAAATAGAGAATGTAGAAAAATTTGAAGTTGAAGATGTAGTGGTGGAGTTTTTCCAGGAAGGTTTCATGGATTCTCCTACTACCCTGGCCCATTTCGAGCGGTTGGCAAAGGGAGAGAGGCAGGGCATAGACCTGAAGGCGACGTTCAGCGAAGCGGTGTTCTCCACCCAGGGCGTTACACCCCTGAACGGGGAATTGATCGTATCGTACACAGCCCGGGGACGCAGCGCAGAGCAACGTAGATCCCTGTCCTATGAGCTGTATGACCGCAATGCGCTTACCTGGAGCGACGACAGGAAGGTAGCCGCCTTCATCACACCCGCCGACGGTTCAGTACGCAACTATGCCAGTTTCATCCTGCTCAGTCACCGGGAGGTGAAGAACCCCTATATAAGCGACAAGCTGCAGTTCGCCATGCAGGCCTACAATGCCCTGGCAGAACTGGGCATACTCTACCAGATCGATCCCACCTCCCCTTTTACCATGGTACAGGAGAATGCAGTTTCGGTTGACTCCATCAGTTTCCCCCGGGAGACTCTTGTCCGTCTGACTGGAGACTGTGATGATCTGACAGTCCTGTACAACACGATCCTGGAATCGTCCGGCATAGCCACCGCCTTCGTTACCGTGCCAGGGCACATCTACAGCGCCGTCAATACCGGCATTCCGTCCAGGTCATTTGCAAGTGTACACCCTGACCGTAACATGCTGGTGGAGATTGACGGCGAAATCTGGGTACTTGTCGAGATAACCCTTATAGGCAAGGGCAGTTTCGAGGAAGCCTGGTCAACAGGCATCGGGCAATACAGGGAATATGAATCCAAGCCAGCCTCGCGCGGCTTTTACATAACCAGTGAAGCCCACCGGATCTTCAGGCCCGTAGCCCTGCGTGAAACCGATCTGGGGCTGCAATACGGTGACAAGGATGCAATGGTAAGCCGGTTCAGACAGGATCTTGCCAGTCTGTCAAGGGCAACCCTCCAGACAGCCCTCAAGGAAGCAGAAACCAGAAACAGTGCCCGCTACTGGAACAAGTATGGCATCACTGCCGCAAAATACGGTTTTACCCAGGAGGCGATACGTGGTTTCGAGCAAGCCCAGGCACTTGATCCCAAGGACTTCAATGCAAAGTTGAACCTTGGCTCCACCTACTTCCTTGATAAAAAATACCAGGCCGCCCGGGACGCATTCCTGCGCACCCTGGAAATGATGGACAACACAGATGACACCAAAAAATCCACCAGGTTCACGGTGCTGCTCAACCTGAGCCGGACCTATTATGCACTGGAGAACTATTCCGAAGCCCGGGATTTCCTGTCATCGGCTGAACGCATCAATCCGGAAGAAGCACGGCAATACAGCTTCCTTGCTGGTACAGCGGAGGACAGCTCGGCAAGGGCCAGCGACGCTTCCGCTGCCCAGTCGATCCTTTTTTTCGAGGACTGAATATGTTCAGGAAACAACGTAGACTATCTGCAACCATGCCAGGGCTTATACTGGTTGTCATCCTGTTCAGCACCTGTCCATCGCCGTTCAAGTTATCGGATCTGGATATACTGGAAGACAGCCAGAGCCCACAGCTCATTCTGGATGAACCGGTGGAAGGCGCACTATTTCAGGACAGCCTGACCATCTCCGGCATTGCGCTTGATCTGGATGCCCAGGGACTGGTACGCCCCCTGGAAGACCGCGCTGCCATTCCAGCACTAGGCTGGTCCATACCAGGCGAAGAAGAATCAGGAACGATAACCGTGGAGTCCGACGGCAGTTTTACCCTGAGCATACCAACTGATAGTTACAACGGGAATATTTCCCTTGTACTTACTGCAATGGATCTGAACCGTAACCAAACCTCGATTACCAGACGACTATTGTATGATTCCAGTGGACCGGTGGTCACGGTGGATTCTCCCATAGATCGAACTGTCATCGGTAAGACCGTTGTAGTGGAGGGCTCGGTCAGAAACAGCGATGGCTCGGTTCCTACCAATGTGGCAGCTGTGGAATACGAGGTACTCAATACCATCATCACTGGAGACCTCTCCGAAGTCTTTGATCCCGAAACGGGTGAATATTCCTTCCAGTTCGATTCCACTAACCTATCCGGCAACATCCTCATCAGGATTACCGCAACCGACAAACAGGGAGACTCGACAAGCATCATCCGGCAACTCACCAGCGACCTTGTCGGCCCGGCAATCCGGATTGCCAGTCCGGCCGATTATTCAGTTTTCGAATCAGGTATAACCGTTACCGGGAGTGTTGCCAACAGTGAAGATGATACTGGCCTGGACGAGGTTGTAAGCCTGGCTTATTCGACTACATACGCTCTCCAGACAACGGCTGTACTGTTCGATGCTGCAAGCGGAGTTTTTGATTTCCACTGCGATACCAGTGGCATCAAGACTGACATCGTGGTCACCTTGATAGCCATAGACATCCACGGTCATGCATCGTCCCGGTCCCTTACACTGAGAAATGACGGTGTTGGGCCGCACTTGACCCTGACAAGCCCAGTAGACGGCTATTACGCCACCTGCATCAAGTTATCCGGCAGAGTCCAGAATGGCCCAGGGGACACCGGACTCGGTGAAGTTGAGCTGGCTTCTGTCTCTTACCGCATACCAGGCACCATCATCGGAGGAACACTTGTTGTCGATGAGGATGCTGAAGGTGATAATTTATGGACACAAATTGATTCAAGCCAGTTGTCAACCAATGTTGTGCTTGAGCTCACTGCCTCGGACAAGAATGGCAATGAAAGCCTTATCCGTGTAAACCTCCTGAAACCCGCTGGAGGAGGCTCAATCAATATAAACACCGAGGTGCAGAACAGTAGTATCACCTTTACCTGGGACCCCGTACCCGAAGCCACCAGCTACCGGATGGAAGAATTCGTCTTCGGCGGCATCAGAGACAACATCAACCTGGAAGAAGACGGGATCTATACATGGACGGGCCTAACCAACGGAACCTTCCACGAGTTCCAGCTAAGCGCTACCGTACCAGGTTACGAGACGGCCGTTTCAGCTGATCTGGTACTGGCACCCATGTCACCTCTGACCTTCAGACCCTGGGCAGTGAACAGTGGATATGGGAGAATAGAAATCGAGTGGTATCCATCCCTCACCGCAGGAGCACGCTACCTGCTGGAACGCCAGGTGAACGACGGCAACTGGGAAGCCCTGACTGTAACCACCGCATCCACCTACAGCGACACCGATGTAATAAAGTCCAATTACTACCGGTATCGACTGACACTCCGCAACAATGGCTCCTCGAGCCTCAACCAGAGTGTGGAATCCACAGCTTTCAGGCCGCCATACTTCTCCAAACAGCCAGTGGTAGCAAATACTGTAGGTTCCTACACATTGAACACTATTGAAAGGCATGGAGAACTCTTGATTGCCAGTGACAACATCAATAGTCTGCGGTTCTTTGATCTGGATGACCCCCTGTCACCAATCAGCACTGGCGAATACATCACGTCCTTTGGAGCACGATTCCACAAAGCCGGATCATATGCATATGGATTCAGATCCGGCTATGCAACGGTTGTCGTTGCAGACCTTGATACAAGAACAGCTGTGGCCACTTTTGCTCTCCCGGACTGGCATATTAACCGGAGTATCTATGGGATGTCATCAACCGGAACAATACTCTTTGTGGCAGCTGCGGATGACATGAGAGAAGAACCAGGAGCCATTTACATCTATGACATTAACAACCCTGCATCACCCATTCTGCTCGGATCCTTTGCCAGTGAGCCTATGGGACTGTATGCGCAGGATAATCATCTATTCATCGCCCACAGGTTCTACGATGAGAGTACCACGAACTGGAAATGCAGACTCATGATAGCAGATGTGAGTGACCCAGATAGCGTTTTACTTACGGATACCAGCCTGTTGCATGCGAACAACAACATGGGTCCCGAACATATGGTCATGAGCGGCGATTACCTCTTTATGCGTGACAACGAAATCGGCATGCGGGCATACCAGGTTACCAACCCTGCAGCACCACTTGAAGTGGCAAACGGCGGCTACGTAATCTATGCCGATGGGGCCATGCACATCGACGGATCCACACTGTACATTGCCGATGCCTACCGTGGAGGTTACAAAGCTTTCAATATAGCCAGCATCCTCGATGGCAGTGAAGATGCTGACGGTGCGGAAAACGACACAGATCCCTACCTGTATACCTTCGAACTGGATGGCTACACAACTGACCTGTATGCAGACAATGGTGTCTTGTGGCTGGCACAGTTGGATAGTGGTGGTATCTGCATCCTGGACATCGGCATGCCTTCCAGCATCCATGAAATTGGTCCGGTGACTTTGAGTGGTGTAGCTGGTGACACCAATGTCATAAGGGCTGATGGCGACCGAATGCTCGTACTTTCTGGTTCAGAGAGTGAAGTGCTCATCGATACCTTGCAGGTCCTGGATATTTCCACTCCCGAAAATCCGGTTATAACCGCCACTATTCAATTGCCTTCCTCGAACCGCAGCTGGCCCGATATGGGCCTTATCGGCGACATAGTCATGTTGTCCTCCACGGACACGATCGATATTGCAACGTCACCTCCGCAAGTTTTGTCCACAGGAATCATAGCCAGCGGTAGAGCCTGGAAAATGCGGTTGCAGGGAGACTTAGCCATTCTGGGAACCAACGTAAACGACGGGATTACCATGGTCGATATAGCAACTCCGACGACGCCAGTACAACAGGGTGTGTTTCTGGAGGGCGGAAACATTGCAGTAGAACTTGCCGGCACCTATGTCATCAGTGCACGTGATGGAGAAGTGGCGGTAATCGATCTCGGCAACAGGAAGGAACCTGCCCTGCGCAGCGCCATTACCGCCAACGCCGGTATTCAAGACCTGGCGCTCAGTGACAATACTGTATTTGTCCTTGACGGGTCTGAAATCCGGGTGTTTTTTCTGAACCCGCTAACCGGCAGCCTGACCGAACAAACCGGCTACAACTATTCGATGGGATTCGGTTTCGATCCCCATGAAATCCTTGTCCAGGGAGACTTCATCCTGATCCGTTCCGGAAATGGCACGGATACCAGACTTACCCTTCTTGATGCATCCGACATCTCCAGCATTTCGGAAACTGCCTCACTGACCCTTTCCAACCTGGACACTGACTGTATGGAGTGGTCAGCAAACATTATCTATCTCGGGGACAACGAGAGCAGAAGGATTGTCGCGTGCAGGATTGAATGAGAATTTAATAAGATACTATTGACAGAAACAATATTCTCCTGTATTCTCCATGCACGTTCTTATAAGGAGAAACACACATGAGTGACTATTTTAAGTCTTTTCCCGATGCAAACGGCAATTATGGCGAGTACGGCGGCAGTTTCATCCCCCCGAACCTCCAGGTCGAGATGGAAAAAATCACCGATGCGTACTATTCCATCAGCAAATCCCATGAATTCATCTCCGAGCTACGCAGTATCCGCAAGCACTTCCAGGGTAGACCCACACCTGTCTACTTTGCAAAACGCCTGTCCGACGAGTATGGCGGACGCATCTACCTGAAACGTGAGGACCTGAACCACACCGGCGCCCACAAGCTGAACCACTGCATGGGCGAGGCTCTGCTTGCAAAATATCTGGGCAAGAAAAAACTGATAGCGGAGACCGGAGCCGGTCAGCATGGCGTCGCCCTTGCCACGGCCGCAGCCTACTTCGGCCTGGAGTGCGAGATACACATGGGAGAGGTGGACATACACAAGGAACACCCCAATGTGGTGCGCATGAAGATCCTCGGTGCCAAGGTGGTTCCAGTTTCATTCGGCCTTAAAACCCTAAAGGAAGCAGTGGATTCAGCCTTCGGTGCCTATATGCAGGACCCCGAAAACAGCATCTACTGTATTGGCTCCGTTGTCGGACCTCACCCCTTCCCCATGATGGTACGGGAATTCCAGCGGGTCGTAGGCATAGAGGCCAAGGAGCAGTTCTTCGAGATGACCGGCGAGCATCCTGACAGTGTCGTAGCCTGCGTAGGCGGCGGCAGCAATGCCATGGGTATCTTCTCGGCCTATATAGAAGACGAAAATATAAAGTTGTATGGTGTGGAACCCATGGGCCGAGGTTACAAGACGGGAGACCATGCGGCCACCATGACCTATGGCAAGCCGGG
>MIBM01000092.1:0-2453 GCA_001830645.1 Spirochaetes bacterium RIFOXYC1_FULL_54_7 | reverse complement strand
CGCCGCCACGCTGTCAGAACCGCCAGTTCCTCCTTGCCTGTCAAAGCTTACGGTATACGTGTTGGTTGTCCATTTGGCATAAAGGGTCAGGCTTTCGGTGACTGTGTCCGACTCGAAAATCCACGAATTGGTGAATCCCTCTTCCCTGAACCAGCCATCGAAGCTGTACCCGGTCTTCCCGGGATCTTCGGGCATGGTAGCGAGGGCGTCATGGAGTATGCTCTGAGGTGGGACGGCGCTGCCTCCATTTGACTGGAAACTCAGGGCATGCACAGGAATCAGCGACCAGCGGGCATACAGGATGTGGTCAGCCGCGGTAGTCACCGGGGTCGTGTGGGTCACCAGGCTGCCCTGGACCAGATCGGTGCTTGTGTACCAGCCATCGAAATAGTAGCCAGCCTTCTGTGTTGAAGCCAGCGTCCCGTAGGCCTGGGCATAGGTAACAACCATGCTTGAGGGGCTCGGCGTGGCTCCTCCCTGTGGATCGAATAGTACGGTATAGGTATTCGCTACCCATTTGGCATAGAGGGTTGCGGCCGAGCTCAAATCCCAGGTTTTTAGGCTTGCCATGCCGCTTGAGTAGTATTGATCGCCAAGGCCATTGGGGCTGGTGAAATAGCCAGCAAAGGCATAGCCGACCCTGGTTGGAGCGCTCGCGGACGGCATCGCCGCGTCATACACTGCCAGGCCGCCGTCGGAACCGCCGGTTCCGCCTTGCTTGTCCAGGGTCAGGTCATAGCTCAGGGGAATCCATTTTCCATAGAGCGTCAGGCTTGATTCGACCGTGTCTGAATCAAAATCCCAGGGCAGTGTCAATGAATCGTCCTGATGCCAACCGGAGAAAGAGTATCCTGTCCTGGCAGCCTGGATCGGGATCGTGGCCAGCCCGCCATCGGTGACATTTTGTGGATCGATGAAGCCGCCCCCATCCAGATCAAAGCCGACCTGGAAGACCGGTACCGAATTCCAATGAGCGTAGAGGCTGTGGTCGGACGCGATGGAAACAGGTGAGGTATTCGTAATAAGAGTTCCGCCATCGCTGGCCGTATACCAGCCACCAAAATAGGAACCGCTTTTCGCTGTCGCTGCCAGCTCGCCATACAAATCGCCGAAGGTGACATTCTTAGCGGCCCATGGTGCTGGCAGATCGCCTCCCTGGGGATCGAAGGTCACGGAATAAACCATAGCCGTCCATTGTGCGTACACAGTTGAATTGCCCGTCACCTTCGTGGTGGAGACAAAAGCAGTTCCCGCGCCGCTGGCCTCGGTCCACCATCCACCGAAGCTGTAACCCTCCCTGACAGGTTCCCCTGGAAG
Source organism: Spirochaetes bacterium RIFOXYC1_FULL_54_7 (assembly GCA_001830645.1). GTDB lineage: Bacteria > Spirochaetota > Spirochaetia > Treponematales > UBA12059 > MIBM01. Next base: position 1,136 of record MIBM01000092.1, on the reverse strand, counting down.
CTGGCCCACGGTAGTCGCCGGCTTGGTGACCACGATGGATGAGGGACTTGCCTGGGTTTCCGCGGCGCCGCTATAAAAGCTGACAGTATACGTCCAGGTGCTCTCCTCGATTTCCTTTATGTCATCAATCACGGGCGTCAGCAGGCTGTCCTTGCAAGCGGAAAACAGGAATCCGGCCAGGGTAAAAAACAGACAGGCGACTGCCAATATCCAGATTAGTCTGGCGTTCCTGGGGAAAGTCTTGGGCTGGTAATCCATCATGCACTCCTATTCATCCCAGACCACGAGGCTGTTTATGCCGGATGCCTGGGATGCGCGCTGGCCTTCTTCACCCCGGAAGTCGAGATAGGAAAAACGCGAGGCTAAGTCCGGATCCAATTCCTTAAGCCTGTTGTAGGTCTTGACTACCAGGCCATAGTTTTCAAGTTGGTGATTTGTCCGGGCCGGGGCCAGCAACAGCGCGGGACTTTCGGGTGTCAGCTGTTGGGCCCGCTCGTAGTACTCCATGGCCTTGGCGGGCTCTTTAGACAGGAAATGGATATGCCCCAGATTTACCAAGGCTTGCGGATAGGGCTGGCTCCCGGCTGATATCTTATGGAATTCTGCCTGGGCCCGGTCGTTCAAGCCGTAGCTGGCGTACAGGATACCCAGCCGGTTGATGTGGCGCGGGTCACCGCCGGATTCCGCTATCTGGGTCTGGATCCGCGATACCTGGGGAAAGATCTCACGGTCGAGGAAGCGGGTCAGCTGGGTCCGGTAAGCCACCGCGATGTCCTGTGACGCAGGAAAGCTCAAACGGGGTTCGGCGTCGGGAAGCCCTACAGCGGGATACTTGAGCCAAGCCTCCGCCAAGGGATACAGCTGTGCCTGTCCGCGGGCAGACTGCTCCCGCCATTGTTTGGCGCCAATTTGCCAAGCCTGGACAAAGCCTTCGTTCAGTATGGTGATCTCCACTGGAATCCAGACAGAATCATCCAGGACGATTACTTCATCCATTCGGCTGAAGACCTTCTGGACCTCGGCCGGGCTGATGCCCGCGGAGCAGGCGATATAAATATGCCCTGGGATCGTTATAAACGCCGTGGGTATACCTATCGCCTCCAGGAGGGCCGTGTACAGGATGGACAGGTCGTCGC
>MIBM01000091.1 GCA_001830645.1 Spirochaetes bacterium RIFOXYC1_FULL_54_7 | reverse complement strand
GGTTACATCACCCGAGTTCTGCAGCACCATCCGCACTATCTCGCCGAAGGCCAGGGTTATGATGGCCAGGTAGTCCCCCCTTAGGCGCAATACAGGCAGACTCAGCAGGATACCGAAGATAACAGCAATTATACCGGCGGTAGGAAGGGCTATCCAGAACAGCCAACCGGTGTTTATGCCGGCTTCGACAAAACTGGGTCCGGCATATCTCCAGAGAAGGCCATAGGTATAGGCACCTACCGCAAAGAAGGCTGCATAACCCAGGTTCAAGAGGCCACCCAGACCTACGACAATGTTGAGGCCCAAGGCCAAAATGACGTAGATAAGCGCGGTTATCATGATGTTTGTGTGGTACATACCCAGCGCGTGTGGATACACGATGACCAGGGCCAGCAATACGCCAATCGCGGATCTGCGGATTACCGTATTCTGCAGAGATTTCCTTATACCGGCAGTCAAGGATGACAAGGGAGTCTTTACTGGCTCCTTGTCGCCCCTGCGGTCATTCCATTCAAGGGCTTGCCGCCAGGCAAACGAAAGTACAAAGGATCCGATCAGTATGACCGGCAACATGGCCCAGCGGAATTGAACCGTCGCTACGCCGCTGGCAACACCTACCTTCATGACCATCAAGGGGAAAAGCAGCATACAGAACCCGATTGATGTAAGCAGCGCGGCCATCAATTCGGCCATAAGTTTATTCCGGGTCATATCATCACACCTTCTGCTTCTGGTTTTTGCCCAGAATCCCGTCGGGTTTCAGAATCAGGATCAAAATAAGGATGATGAAGGCAAAGGCATCCTCGTAATCGCTGGAAATGTACCCGGTGCCAAGAGTCTCCGTCCATCCCAAGATGAAACTACCCAGCACAGCACCGGGGATGCTGCCTATGCCACCAAGAACGGCGGCAACAAAGGCCTTGATGCCGGCAACAAAGCCTATGTAATAGTTTATCTGTCCCATGTATGAACAGATCAGCACACCACCTATGGCAGCAAGAGCCGAGCCTATCACAAAGGTAACTGAAATGACCTGGTTAATGTTCACACCTACCAGCTGGGCCATGTGCTTGTCCTGGGCCGTGGCACGCATGGCTTTTCCCATCCGGGTAAACTTGATCAGGATGGTCAGGCCAACCATGATGATTGAAGTGGTTACAAGGATGATCAACTGGGTCGAATTTATGTATTCCCGTACCGGCAGCAGGAACGGAAGTTCCGGCAGATACGACGGGAAGGACAGATATTTTTCAGTTTGGGCCAGCAGAACAAAATTCTGCAGGATCATTGAAATGCCTATCGCGCTTATGAGCGCAGAAAGCCTGGGCTTGTTCCGTAGCGGCCTGTAAGCCAAGCGCTCTATGGTAAACCCGAAAGCGGAAGAATAGACAACCGCAGCCACGATAGAGAGTAGCAATACGAGAGGTATGGGCAGTCCCATGGCAGACAGGTAGCCCCCCATTATCAAGGCAGTAAAGCCACCTATCATATATACTTCGCCGTGGGCAAAATTGATGAGCTGTACTATGCCGTAGACCATTGTATACCCGAGGGCGATCAAGGCATAAATACTGCCTTTAGCTGTACCGCTCAAAAACAACTTAAGAAAGTAGTCCATGGTGCGAATCCTTAGTATTGCATTCGGAGAAGATCATAAACCATTGTCTGGATCAATAGTAAAAAATCAGCCGTTCCGGTTTTTTCAACCGGAACGGCAAATAAACGCTTTAGTTGAGCCTTACTTCTTCAGCTCGACATACTTTCCGTTCTGAACCTGGTAAACGGAGAATCCGAAGCCAATTACATCGCCCTTGGCATCAAAGCTGATCTTGCCCAGAGCAGTCTCGACATACTCTGACCTGAGGGCCTTGGTAACCGCGGCGAAATCAGTGCTGCCGGCTTTCTGGATGGCATTGACGATGGCCTGGGTGGCCGCATAGGCATTGAGGAAGAAGGCTCCGGGTTCGTCACCGAACTTGGCCTTGTGATCCGCATTGGCCTTGATGGCCATCGGGTTGGTACTGGTGTCGGTAGGACCGGTGGCATAAACGCCATCAGCATACTTGCCGGCTACTTCAATGAAGGTATTGTCCTTCACGCCGTCATCAGAGATGAAGGGAAGATTCATGCCCTTGTCTTTCATCTGCTGGACGAGCTTGGAAGCCTCGGGGTGATAGCCGCCCCATACCACGCCGTCTACGCCGGCATTACCGATCTTGTTGACCACAGCGGAGTAGTCGGGAGCACCGGGATTGACGCCTTCAAACAGCAGAACCTGGATACCGGCCTTCTCGGAGTACTCTTTAACCAGATCAGCAAAGCCCTTGCCATAGTCACCCTTGTCATGAAGAATGGCAAGCTTCTTGAGCTTGAGCGTATCCTTGATGAAGGTTGTGGCCAGGAGAGCCTGAGCATCGTCTGGTGCGATGGTGCGGAAGAAGTTGGGGTATTCGCCGCTCTGAGTAAGAGGGGGGTTGGTGGCAGAAGGAGAAATGGTGATGATTTTTGAATCGTTGTAGATGCCCAAGGCTGACTTGGTGGCGCCTGAGCAGATATGTCCGATAACAGCCATCACATTGTTGCTTACCAGTTTTGCGGCCGTGTTGGTGGCAACCTCGGGTTTGCACTGATCATCTTCGACAAATAACTCGATCTTGGCACCGTTTATGCCGCCCTTCGCATTGACTTCTTCCACAACCAGTCTGGCGGCGTTTACCGACGGAAGGCCGTAAGAAGCAAGGTCACCGGTGTGGGCGCCTGCAACACCGATCTTGATTGTTCCCGATTCCTTGCCACCAGCGGCAAAGGCCACGGAGCCTGCAACGGCGAGAACCAGGATAGCCATGAGTAACTTCTTCATTCGTTCCTCCTGAAAATAGAAACAAGTCTATACAATAGCTGACTGATAATAGATGTGCTCATGAAGTTTGTCTAGTTCCTTTGCATAGAACCATTGAAAAAAATTGACAATCAGCTCAGGATTGTCAAAAAATAATTCCAAAAACTCGAATACTGTTACACTTGCCAAACAGAAAAAGCAAGCAAGGCAAACACGGCTGCCAAGGCAAGTTTTGTAAAAACCAGATGCTTCACGAAATAGTTCCTCAAGGCTTCCTGCCGCAAACCGAGAAGCACGAGTACCAATATCACCAGAAGAGGTGTTATGAACGCAAAATTATAGAGAACCAGACTTCCAATGCCGAGCCAGCTCGCATCGGATTGCACCATGAACGATATGGCCGGGAAATAAACCTGTCCCGTACAGGCTAGCTCGAGAATGGATACAACTACGCCAGTACCAAAAAGGCCAAGATAAAAAACCTTGCTTTTCATACCCTTCCTGATGGCAGCATCTATTCTCAAACGCAGGATCTCAGGTAATTTGAGAGCTATATCGGTGCTCTGTCCCGTTCTGTGCCCATGCATGAGATGGTGCACATCACGGATTGAAAGAATGCAGAACAAGGCTGTAAGACCAGTCACCACCAATTTAAGTGCAAGGCGCAGTCCAGCCAGCCGGTTGCCCATCCTGAGGGTATTCACAAGACCCAGGCCGAGCATGAAATACGCCAGGAAAACTCCGGCTGCAAAAGTCAGGCCCGCGAAGGCCATGCGCCTCCTGCTTCCACCCCTCAAGCCCAGGTAAGACATGAAGAAAAGCAAGGTTGTGAAGGCGCAGGGATTTACTCCATCCACAAGACCAGCCAGGAATATAGGGATCACAGCCCAGTTCATGGCACCCATGGTACTACCGGAACCATTCCCACCTGCACCCGCGCCTGGTACCTGCGGTGGCCTTTTCAGGAAGCTGCCATACACCGCATAATATTCAAGTTCACCCAGCAAGTTGGCCTCGATAGCCGTATTGCCCTGAAATGCGTTTCCTCCAAGGATCAGCACTGGAAACACCCTGAAGCTATCACCAAGTTCAGCCAGGCGTTCTTCGCAGCGCTTGAAACCTTGTGTGGAAAGTATATCGTACAGCTCAAGCTCTACCCTTACCCCGCTTGCAAGCTCCGCAGCCGGCATCTGCTTGGATGCAAAAGTATCGCAATGGGCACAGCCGATCTCGCCATAATACTCCACCTTCAACACTGGTGATGGCAAGGCATCCGATGGTTCCTGGCTTGCAACGATGGCAACTGGCCAGAAGAGAAGCAATATCATGACCACTACCACCTCGGGATGTATTCGTCCCTTGGTAGGAAACATGGTGCCGTGGTTGATTTGAATGCTTGATACCATGTTCCTGCCCGTCCTTGAACCAGAATACCAAGACGCCTGAAAAGGTACGGCAGCACTATAACAGAAGGCGGAAGCAATGAGGAGACTCTGTACTTCATCCAATGGATTTATTGTAGAAATCAAGTCAAAAAAAAGCCATCCCTACACTGCGGATAGATGTTATAAGAAAAACTGTCATTGCAAGTAAAAAACATTTATCAATTGCGGGCTTCATTTCACTTGACAGTCTGGGTAGGCTACCGGAGTATAAAAAAGCTGCTCAGAAGCAGGCTGAAAATCAGGAGGAACACTATGGCTTTACCAGCAGGAATATCCAAAGTCAATCAGTTTTTATCATCAAGCCGGGCTGCACTTGGTTCCGCAAAGAACGTCCAATGCGTTATGGGCAATGAAGCGGCTGATCTTGATTCCATGGCATCATCGGTGATGTATGCTTATTTCAATGCACAGAATGCAGGCACCGCAGGGGATACAGTCTTCGTGCCAGTGATCAACGTACCCCGGGAAGACTTCAAGTTACGGACTGAAGCTGTCTATCTTTTCAAGGAAGCTGGAATTGATATTGGTCTATTGCTTTTCATGGATGAAGTGGATCTGGGTGCACTGAAAGCCAAGGGGCGACTAATGCTTACACTCGTCGACCACAACAAACTTGCATCGTTCCAGGAGCAGCTTGCCGGCTGTGTTGTAGAGATAATCGACCACCACAAAGATGAAGGATTGTTCACTGGCGCTTCAACCAGAATCATAGAACCTGTCGGTTCGGCAGCAACTCTTGTTGCGGAAGCACTGCTTGCCAAGGGAAACCAGCGCCTGGAGCAAGGTTCGGCTACTCTGCTGCTTGGCACCATATTGCTGGACACAGTGAATCTGGATCCAGAGGCCAAGCGTGCCACTCCAAAGGATCAGCAGGTAGTAGAACAGCTGTTGAAATCGACAGGTGCAGACCGCAAAGGCCTGTTCGACATGCTCCAGAAAGAGAAGTTCAATGTATCTGCCTTGGATACAAGCGACCTTCTGCGCAAGGACTACAAAGAATGGAAGGTCGGTAAAATACAGGTGGGCATCTCATCTGTGCTATTACCCATAGCCGACTGGCTTGTGAAGGACACAAAATTGTCATCATCTCTGGACAAATATGCCAAAGCAAGGAAACTTGATGTTCTGATAGCCATGAATGCCTATACAGAACCCCAGTTTACCCGTGAACTGGTGGTATTTTGCCCGGACGCATCACTGCGTGGCAAACTGCTGTCCTTCCTGTCAGGTAGCGACCTTGGGCTTGCTCCCATGGCTGCGTCAACGGTTGACAAGGCCACTGCTTTGTTTGCCCAGGCAAACCAGTCATATTCCCGCAAGAAACTGCAGCCTCTCATAGATGGTTTCTTCGGCAACCTTGGCTGAGCAGTCATATACGTAATTTTCAAAAGGATAGCTGTCGGATTCATGGCTACGACTATCCTTTTGATTTCTTTTCCACAATGATCCCAACTCCACATTGTTTCTTTTTCCTTTACATATTCTCTTGACGAGGCCTCTCTGGATAACGAGAATAAACATACGTATTCATAAGATATGCATCCTGGTTGTGCATCTACTGATATCGAGGGCGAGGCGCAAGCTTGGACACCATCAAGTTCCGTGCATTCTGCACAGTGGCGGAATTGCACAGCATAAGCAAAGCGGCGGAGAAACTGTATTACACCCAACCGGCCATCAGCACACAGATCCGCGGTCTTGAGACGGAATATGGTGCTCGTCTGTTCCGCAGGAATGGCAAGCGGATAGAACTCACCGAGGCTGGACAGGAACTCCTGCCTATAGCCAGGCAAATCCTGAAGCTTTTTGAGGACTCTGCCAATGCAGTTCGACGTGTCGCTGCAGTAGAAAACCACAATGTCCATTTAGGGGCCAGTGGAATGCCAGGTGTCCACCTAGTGCCTGAACTTGTTGCCAGATTCAAAGAAAAATACCCTCAGCATATCGTTGCCATTTCCATAGCCAACGCCTATCAACTGGAGCGCATGATGGCGGATGGCGAAGTAGACTTGGGGATTTTCGGACGCTCTGTTCCAATCCAGAGCACTGGCCGATTCATGGAGATCGAACTTTTCGAAGACCCACTGGTTCTTGTGGTTGGAAACAACCATCCCCTTGCCTGTCAGGAGACCATTGAGGCCGATCAGCTGATGGGAGAATCCTTGATACTGCCACCTCAGCGAATCCTGACCCGGACCTCCGTAGACGAGCGACTGAAACAACTGAATGTACAAACCAAGCTGGCATTTGAGATCGCGAACTCCGAGGCAATAAAGAGGATGGTCGCAAACCATCTTGGTGTATCGATTATGTGCGAATCGGTGGTAAAAGCCGAGTCCAGGGTTGGCTGGCTGAAGGCCATACCCATACATGGGCTCATGCTTTCACGCAAGGTGTATCTGTCATACCCACAGGAAAAAGAATCAAATCCAGCGATAAAGGAACTGGTTACCTTCATCCGGGAATATTTCCATGCTTGAGGATCCTGAAACATAGACCAAGCCAACTGCCGTGATCCAAGCCATCAAAGCCCAAACCGAATATAAAAGGTAGTTATCCCTTGATCAAGATTTTTGATTAGTGTCTTACCGGGTGTCATGTTATTTTTAACGGAAGAATGAGGGATTGTGTCCTTCATCAAGGAGGAAATGAATGGCAGACGTTTTTGGTAAGAATGTTGCTACTTCCGCTGAGGAAGCCGCAAAAATTGTACCCCGTGCAGAATTCCGGGTCTTCGGACATGGAATTATTGCCCTGGTGCAGGAGAAAATCTGGAATGGTAAAACAGTACTCCAGAAGGCAAGAAAAATGCCTCAGGAGACCTATTTCCTTTCAGTCCATACCAATGAAGTCAATGTCAAGGTCAGGGATGGCTTGCTTGACATTAAGACAAAGGTTGGAGAAACCCCAGAAGGCTACGAGATTTTCCAGCCCCGAGGCAAGTTCCAGTTTCCGGTAAACAAGGCCGACCTGACAACCATCCTATCCCATCTCAAGGTCCAAATGAAGCTTGATGCTGAAAGCTACGAGATTGATACATTCATAGAGATGGCACGGAAGCATCCAGAACTTGCACCAGTAACCGTAGAAAAAATGCGCTACGGATTCACAATCGATGGTATCATCTGTGAATTCGCGCAGGTGTGGCTCAACGGGGCACTTATCGAAACAGCTTGTGCCGAGAGTGAGAATTATGCGGGGATGAAAGAGGTTGTCGAAGGTCTTGCCATTGCTGATATGCCCAATACCAACTATCTTCGCGCTGCCAAGCGCGTCGTCGGAATGATGTAAGCATCTTTAGGAGGAGTCCATGAAAAAGTTTCTTTTTACGGTACTGATGGTCGCACTGACCTTCTGCCTCTTTGCGGAAGGCCAGCAGGATGCAGCGGCAGCGTCGTTCCCTGAAAAACCGATCCGTGTGGTTGTATACGCAGGCGCCGGCGGCCAGCTTGACATCACTGCCAGGAAGTTCGTCGAGATAGCAGCCAAGTATACCAACGCCACCTTTGTGGTAGAAAACAAGGCAGGAGCAGGCGGCTTGGTAGGTTGGGAATACGTTGTATCCCAGCCCGCAGACGGTTACAACCTTATGGCTGTTACCAAGACACTGATTGCAAACCATGTCAAGGATGAGTTTGATGTGGCACCCATGTCGCTTGATTGGATAGCCTTCCTCATCAACGATGCGGAAGCCATCATCACCAACGCCAATTCCAAGATAAGGACCATCCAGGACATTATTGCCGATGCCAAAGCCAGAGCCGGCCAGCAGATCTGGGTAACCCCCCCTGGAGTGGATGAAGTAATGACCTACAAATTCTGGGACAAAACCGGCATTTCCGGCAAGTATGTCCCCTACGATGCTGGCGGTCAGGCCATGGCGGCAGTCATAGGCCAGCAGGCCCAGGTTTACGTTGGAAATCCTGTCGATGTACGCGGAAAGCCCGACCTCATGATGGCGGCAATTTCTGCAGAGAAACGTTTTGCACAGTTCCCTGATGTCCCCACCCTCAAAGAACTTGGCGTACATGGTCTGGATGCCGAATCATTCTGGCGGGGCTTTGCAGTCAAGGCAGGAACCCCTGCCAATGTGGTGGCTTGGTATGATGACTTGTTTGCCAAGCTGACCGCTGATCCGGACTGGAAGCAGTTCAACGAGAAGGATGGTATGGAAGTCGTCCACATAAAGAAAGACAAGTTCAACACTATAATCGAATCCGAAATCAAGGATTTCAAGGCCTACTTCAACAAATGATGAGAAGCGCGGGATCCAATCGGGTCCCACGCTCTTCTTGAATCCAAGGAGTACCCAACCATGCCCAACAAGCAATTGGGAATTTTTCTAAACAGCACACCGGGGTTTTGGGCACTATGCGCAGGCCTGTTGGTAGTGGTATTCACAGGTCGACTTTTAATGAAGAAACCCATCGGCAAGGAGTATCTAGGCCAAGGTACCGTCATCCTGGTCTTGATGCTTGTTTCTGCCGTTTTTCTTGCACTGACAATCTGGTTTCCTGTCAGGGGAGAAGTCTCCGCTGCGGTCGTTCCCCGGCTATGGATAGTCGGTATCTACTCTTGTCTTATATATCTTGTTGTCAAGATCCTGCGAAAGACCGAGGATCCAGACGAAGTCGCCGGTGACCTTATACTGCCATTCAAGTTCATTTTCGCTACCATAGGTTACATAGTCCTTATGGTATTGATTGGCTATTTCCTAGCCAGCCTGTTTTTCATCGCTGTGACCATGACTCTGCTTCATTACAAACGGCGTTTCGTAATCCTTGCCATCAGTGGAGGATGGATGGTCTTCTCATATCTGATATTTTACCGTGTACTCTATGTACCACTACCGCAAGGTTTATTGATCACCGCATTTTTTGGCTGAGCCTTTCCTGCTTAAGGAGCGAATCTCATGGAATTACTAGGACACATGCTCGAAGGATTCGGCAACGTCTTTGCTGTTGGCCCCTTGATCGCTGTAGCCATTGGCGTCTTCATGGGCATACTCGTCGGAGCCATGCCGGGACTTTCCCCTTCTATGGGCGTTGCACTACTGCTGCCTTTCACCTTCCGTCTTGATCCACTGATAGGCTTGGTCATGCTTACAGCGGTCTATCTTGCCTCCAATTACGGAGGGTCCATCACTGCTATAACGATAAACACGCCAGGAACTCCATCAGCGGTGGCTACGGCTTTTGACGGGTATCCACTTACCCAGCAAGGCAAAGCCGGAATCGGACTTGGTCATTCCCTTGTTTCATCCGTTGTAGGCGGATTTGTAGGAATCGTCATACTGATTCTATTTGCCCAGCCATTGGCAAAGATTGCAGTAAAAATGCATCCTGCAGAGTATTTCGCTCTGGCCTTGTTTGGTTTGACGACGGTAGCCTCCCTGGGAGGTAAAAATTGGGCAAAGGCCTTTGTCGCCGCCCTGATAGGACTGCTGATAAATACCATCGGCATCGATCCGATATCCAGTGTAAAACGCTATACCTTTGGTGTAACTGCCCTTTTTGATGGCTTTGACATCATCCCCGCCCTGATCGGCCTATTTGCCCTCAGCGAGGTATTCACGAAGCTCGAGGAGGGAGCCATCAAGAGCATTGATGTAGGAGATGCTGAAAGCCGTAAGGATGTGTGGCCAACCCTCCGGGAATACTGGGATCACAGGAGGGTAACACTGCAGTCTTCAGTCTTCGGTACACTAATAGGCATATTCCCTGGCGCTGGATCTGCCATCGCCTCCTTCCTGGCCTATGATCTTGCCAAGAGGACAAGCAAGCACCCTGAAACGTTTGGCAAGGGCAATGCCGAAGGAGTATGCGCTGCCGAAGCAGCCAATTCAGCCTCGGTAGGCGGTGCCATGGTACCCCTTCTTACTCTTGGCATCCCAGGAAGCGCGGCTACCGCCGTTCTGGTAGGAGCCCTCATGATCCATGACCTGGTACCTGGTCCAATGCTTTTCACCTCGAATCCAGGACTCATCTACGGACTCTTTGCGAGCATGCTGGTAGCAAATATCTTCATGCTCTTTGTAGGCGCACTTGGAGGCAGGTTATGGCTCAAGGTAATCAAGATCTCGCCGGCAGTTCTGCTTCCCATGATTGTAGCAGTGGCCTTCATAGGCAGTTTTGCGGTCAAGAATTCCTTGTTTGATGTCGGAGCCTGCTTCGTATTCGGCATTGCCGGCTGGATGCTCAAACGCTACGGATATCCAATGGCTCCCATCGTATTGGGCATGGTCCTGGGCAAACTAGCCGAAGTAAACTTCCGCAGAGCAGTCATCATGGGCGGTTACAGCATATTCTTCACCAGACCTGCTAGTGCCATACTTCTTATCATCAGTGTCGCAGCCTTCGCCCTTCCTTTCATACAGGCAAGCAAGGAAAAACGCAAGTCAGCAGGCAAAAAATAATCTGTCCCGTCTCCCTGGCTATCAAATAACCAATTCGACCAAAGCGGATTGCCTCCAGGCATCCGCTTTTTCTTTTTGCTGGGATGCCGCCGTGCGCGGCAGCGCACACGACAATACCATTCCACCCGGCAACAGTCCCGCAGGGACTGATGCCGCCGTGCGCGGCAGCGCACACGACAATACCATTCCACTCGGCAATCGGGCGTAGCCCGTTTGAGATGCGAGGCGCGAAAGGCCCCGGGGGGACGAGCATACTCAGTCCAGGTTTTGACGTCCTGTCAAAACTTCCGGTGATCGAAGATCCGCAGTAGCGGATCTTCGGGTCACGTACACCTGCCATGCGTCGCTCCGCTCCGCGTGCCTCAAGGTACTGATTGACGTGCGTGCTGTTTCTGCGGTCGCGTATAGCGACCATATATACATTCCTTACAGCACCGTGCGAAACACGCAAGCGCGCCGGGCAACCATGGCAGGACCTGAAACAACACCCTCATAACAACGCTTTTTCTTTTTTGCTGGGAGCAGATACTAGGAGAAAGGTCTCGCGAGGAGGGGCGCATGCTATTGCATGTAACCCGACTCGCGAGGCCTTTCGACAACGTAGATGCCCCAGCACTCATATGAAGTGCTTTTTTTTATGACGCGATGACGCCGTGCGCGACAGCGCACACGATAATACCATTCCCCTCGGCAAACGGGCGTAGCCCGTATGAGATACGAGGCGCAAAAGCCCCAGGGACGCGAGGCGTGCTATTTGCACGTTGAGTGTCCCTGGGGCTTTTAGAACGAAGTAGATCGCGCGTCACCCTAACAACGCTTTTTCTTTTTCCCACGAGCAGGGGCGCGACAAAGTAGACTACCCTAACAATCTGCTTTTTCTTTTTGCTGGGAGCAGATGCTAGGAGCGGCCCCCCTCGAAGAACCGCGCATGCTCAGTCCAGGTTTTGACGTCCTGTCAAAACCTGGACATCGAAGATCCGCAGTAACGGATCTTCGCGTAACATACGCGCGACAAGCGTCGCTACGCTCCGCATGCCCAAGGTAGTGATCAACGTGCGCGCTGCAAGCGCGCTGGGCAACCCTGTCGCGACCTGGTTCAAGTGCGGATGTAAGGCGAGACGAGGGGGGCGCGATACCCAGCGCGCTTGCGTGCTTCGTACGATCCTGCAAGGAATGGTTATTTGGTCGCTATACGCGACCGCAGGAACAGCGCGCATTACAATATAATTCCACCAGGTAAACGGCCCGCAGGGACGTACAACGTAGATGCCCCAGCAAAAAGAAA
>MIBM01000090.1:14949-15699 GCA_001830645.1 Spirochaetes bacterium RIFOXYC1_FULL_54_7 | reverse complement strand
ATCATCTACGGCCGCCTTGGCTTCCTGGAGTACCTGAAGATAGCCGGTGGCATAACCGGACTGGTAGTGGTCTTCCTGACCCTGCCCATGTACCTGCAGGCCAGGAAGCTGTCCCTGCCGCCATCAGCACCCTCGGTCCTGGGCAACATCATGAAACCCTGGGTAATGGGTCTGCTGCTGGTCGGGATGTTGCTCATGGCCATCGGCTCCTTGCTCGGGGTATAAGACTGTACCAGCAGTGCACCAAAGGCACACCAGACAGGTCCCCTCCCGTCAAGGACTTGTCCAAAAGCTCTTCTTCGGGGTACATAGATGCAAACCTGACACAAAAGGATCTCCCATGAATGATACTTGTCCCTGCGGTTCCGGTCTGACTTATACCGACTGTTGCGGTCCTGTAATCACAGGTAAAACTCCCGCCAAGACAGCCGAAGCCCTCATGCGCAGCCGCTACACTGCTTACGCTACCGGTGCCATAGAACACATCCTGAAAAGCTGCGTCCAGGATGGTGAACTTGACGAGGACGCCACCAGACGATGGAGTTCCAAGGCGGAGTGGCGGGGCCTTAAGATACTGCGGACTGAAAAGGGTGGATCTGCCGACAGCGAAGGCGTGGTGGAGTTTGCCGCTTCGTACGTGATGGACGGCCTGAAGGACGAACACCGGGAAACTGCAAAATTCATCAAGAAGGACGGAAACTGGCTGTATGAGTCAGGCGAGGTAAAGACGGTAACCGTTGTGCGCGATAC
>MIBM01000090.1:12859-14904 GCA_001830645.1 Spirochaetes bacterium RIFOXYC1_FULL_54_7 | reverse complement strand
GAAATACAAGCAATGCTGCGGTAAGTAGGCAAGCTCCCCGACTGACCAACCCGGGAAAGAGGCTGTCCTGCGTATTTCAGCAAGACCAGCCCCCTTCTTTTTTTTAATTGTTCTTTGACCGCGCTATCGTGCGGTAACCTTGATTCTCATACCAGTCTGCAGGTTCGTGAAGGCCTTGCCTAAGGCGGTGTACATCGCTGCCTGGGCACGGAAGCCGGTGCAGTGGCCGGGCATGATCGCCTTCAGCTTGAACTCAGCCAATCCGGCAACGGTTTTCTTGATCCGGTCTTCGGAGGCTTCGATCAGGTGGAATCCGCCGATCACGTTCTCGAACTCGCGGGTGCCGCACATCGATGCAACCTGCTTGACAATGTTGACTATGCCCGCGTGGCTGCAACCGGTCATCACCAGCGGTGCGTGACCGCGGACTCGGGCTACAACCGAAAGGTCATCGGGCATACCATCCTGTTTGACCCTGCCATCCTCGATCGTCGCCAAGCCTCCGATACCGACCTCTTCATATTCGGTCTGTCTCTTGACCTCGCCGGTCGTAAACAGACCCGGCATGAGTTCCAGAGGATCGGTAGTCAGATACAGTTCGGCACCGGCCGCCCTGAGCTTGTCCCCGGAATCGCCGGACATCACTCCGACATGCCTCAGGAAAGGTGCGGTGATGAAATTGAGCCGGAACATAGCCGGGTGGGCAATGACAGGCAGGTCTTTCTTGCCCGTCGCTGCAACAATCTCGGCAAGGCCCTGCGTATGGTCGTAATGACAGTGTGTTATCACAATTGCATCTATGCATGCCGGATTGATATCCATCTGCTTGAAGTTGTACAGAAGTCCCATCGGGTTCTGCCCGACGTCCATAAGGATGTTTTTCGTCACTCCGCCGCCGCAGGCCCGGGCCAGCAGAGAAATGCCATGCTGTCCGAGGTAGGGGCTTTCGTACATAACGGAATCCTCGGCAATGACAATGATCTCGAGTTCGTCGAGCTGGCCCTTGGGATTCGGATCCTTGGCTTCGGTCATGGTGCTGCGCCCTTCCTATCTGGCCGTCGCGTTTGATGCCGACAGCTTCTTGAAATCGCCCGAGACGAAGAGTACCACGATCATCACGGCTGCGGTCGGTATGAGCCAGCCGAAACTTATGCTTCCCAGCGGCAGCCTGGCGACAAGTCTTCCGACAGGATTCCCAGGGAAGCCCATCGCGCCGAGGAAGTCACCGACACTGAAGAGCACCGAAGTGGCGACACCTGCGGCTATCGTCGTCCTGAACTGCTGGAACTTGCTGAACTGCGAGGTGATGATAAGGACAATGACAGATGGATACACGAGAAGGAGCCACGGTATCGTGAAGCGGACGATCCGGGATAGGCCGACGAGACCGAGGGCAAAGCCCGCGACGCTGGCGGCTATGGTCACCCAAAGGTATTTTATTTTGCCTCCGCTGACCTCGGAGAACATGTCGCCGGCCATCGAGGTAATGCTCGCCGAGGTGGTGATGCACGCCAGGGCTATTAGTATGGCGAATATCGCCTTGCCGATGACGCCGAGCAACGAACCGGCTATTTCGACCGACAGCACACCGATTTCGGCATTCGGGAACAGGGTTCCCGTGCTGGCTCCCAGGTAGACAAGTCCGGTCGACGTTACACCGAGGGCTATAGCGGTGAATAGGCCAAGCCGTATCAGATTGGCCGTCTGCGAGGGCTTGTCCTCGACCTTGCGCAACTTGAGTTCGTTGAGTATCCAGCCGCCCAGGAGGAAGGCCGCAAGGGCATTCATCGTGTTGTAACCGTTGAGCAGGCCTCCGCCGATGGCATTCTTCATGCCTTCCGCGGCTACCTGGCCGTTGGGAGCGATGACGCCTTTTACAAGCAGGATGACGATAAACAGGATGAGGGCAGGCGACAGGAGTTTGCCCAGCCTGTCGACAACCTTGGAACGCGAGGATGCGAGGTAAAAGTTTAGAAGGAAGTAGACGAGCAACGTGATCCAGAGTGGTATGCCAGGGAAGAACGAGGCTACGGCCATCTCATGGG
>MIBM01000090.1:10215-12841 GCA_001830645.1 Spirochaetes bacterium RIFOXYC1_FULL_54_7 | reverse complement strand
GCAGGATGAACAGGATCTGGATCAGGACCGGAATGATGACATAGATGCCGCCGATGGTTTTCCCGAGCACGTCCCTGGAAATTCCGGCCATGGTCTTATCCTGGCGTGCCACGCCCATGTACGCAAGCCAGACACCTATACTGTTCATGATGAAGTAGCCGAGAGCAGACGGGAACCAGGCGGCTCCGGAGTCACGGCCGAGGACTGCAGGGAAAATCACATCCCCGACGCCGAAATGCCCGGCGAACATCGCACCGGATATAACAAACAGGGTCGCCAGCGGCAGATAACGTTTTGCATTTTCGCCCATACGTACTCCTTCTCCCTTTTTGTGTTTCCCGGCAACTGGTCCGCACGAAAGCTGGACTGCCACTGGGACGACAATATTTTGGCATATGACCAAAACTATGTCAATATTAATTTATTGGTTGTAGATGGACAAAGCCTCCTCGGTACACTTCAGATCCAGGAAGAGGGCAAACACCGGGAAATATCGTCCAGCAACCCGTATCATGGCTTCCATTTGATGCATTTACTATACTATGGAAAGACACTATTTCATAAAATGTAATATTTTATAATAAGAATAAAAAAGGGGGCTAGGTGGTGGATGCAGGCGATCTGGGAAGCTTAACCTAATTCGGCAGCACCCCCTGGAGGAGGGGCACTGGACACAACGCGAAATAAGCAGTAATCTATATATGATTTTCAGGGCAGGTTCAATTCCTGACCGGCGGTAAAGCCCGCGACTCGTCAAGCAGCGCCTTCAGGGTGTCAAGGCGACTGAATCGGTGAAACTCCGATGCCGACGGTATAGTCCGGATGAAAGAAGATCGACTCTACAGCATCGCTGATGCGCTAGAGTCCGGATTTTTTTTCTTCAATACAGCCCTGGGACCTCAGTCCCGGGGCTTTTTTTGGCGGAATAATTCCCTGCCCTGGAGGCTCAGTATGTATTCGGGCCAATAGGAGCAAGACCATGTTTACAGGAATCATTGAGGAGTTAGGTACTGTGCGTTCGGCGCAGATCCGGGGTAAGACAGCCAGGATATGCATCAATGCTAAAACGGTTCTTGATTCGACAAAGATTGGCGACTCCATAGCCGTCAATGGCGCTTGCCAGACCGTTGTCGCTATGGACCATGACTCATTTTGTATGGATGCCCTGGCAGAAACGCTCAAGAAAACCACCCTGGGCAGCCTGCATGCGGGCGACCAGGTTCACTTGGAGCGGGCCCTGACCTTGAGCACCCGCCTTGGCGGTCACCTGGTCCAGGGGCACATCAATGCCCGGGCAAGCGTACGAGCCCTACGGCGGGAAGGCGACAACCTCTACCTAGCGGTGGCCATCCCGGAAGGCCAGGAGCGCTATCTGGTTGCCGAAGGCTCGGTGGCCCTGGATGGGGTAAGCCTGACCATCTGTGCACTGAGAGCGGATGAATTCGAAGTCAACCTTGTTCCCCAGACCTGTGCATCGACGACCCTCGGAGCCAGGCGTCCGGGGGATTTTGTAAACCTTGAAACCGACATTATAGGCAAATATGTAGAACGACTCGTATCCGGGGGAAGGCCTATACCTTCCCGAATGGAAAGACTGCTGGACAGCGCATTCTGAGACTGTCATGGCCATTCATATGCACCAGGAGGAAACAGTGACATATCAATTCATCAGCGTCGAAGACGCCATTGCCAATATAAGGAACGGCAAGATGCTCATCGTCGTAGACAATGAGGACCGTGAAAACGAAGGGGATCTCATCATGGCCGCCGACAAGGTCAGACCGGAAGACATCAATTTCATGGCCAGCCAGGCCAAAGGGCTGCTGTGCCAGGCCATCACCGCCGAGACCGCGGAAAGACTCCGGCTGGTACCCATGGTAGCCAACAACACATCATCACACACTACCGCGTTCACGGTCAGTGTTGATGCCCGGGAGGGTACGACCACGGGTATATCGGCCTTTGATCGGGCAATCACGGTCAAGGCTCTTGCCTCGGTCCAGACCATACCCGAAGACCTTCTCAGACCCGGCCACATGTTCCCCCTGGTTGCCAAGGCTGGCGGCGTCCTGGAACGGGAAGGCCATACCGAAGCCACCGTGGATCTGGCCCTGCTGGCCAGCCTTTCGCCCTCGGGTATCCTGTGCGAGATCATGGACAGCGACGGCTCCATGGCCAGGCTGCCCCGGCTCTTCGAGATGGCGCGGGAATGGGGCCTGGGCATACTAACCGTACAGAACCTGGTCCACTATCGCCAGGAAAGACTATCGGCCGGAGCAAAGCTTGATACCAGGCAGCTGCCCCAAGGCAAGCAGTCATTTTCATTTGACTCAATTTAAGGAGGAAACCAGGATGTTCAAGGAAATTTCAGGAGATCTGAAGGCCGACGGCAAACGCTTCGGCATCGTATTGTCCCGCTTCAACGACCTTATCGGAGGCAAGCTGCTTGAAGGGGCCCTGGACTGCCTCAGGAGGCACGGAGCTGACGAGAAGGACATCACTGTAGTGCGCGTTCCGGGAGCCTTTGAAATCCCGTTGACTGCTTTGCGGCTGGCGGAAACAAAAAGTTACGACGCGATCATTACCCTTGGGGCTGTCATTAGGGGTTCCACCCCCCACTTCGATT
>MIBM01000090.1:7143-10207 GCA_001830645.1 Spirochaetes bacterium RIFOXYC1_FULL_54_7 | reverse complement strand
GCAGAAACCTCCAAAGGGATCGCCTCGGCATCCATGAAGACCGGCGTGCCGGTTATCTTTGGCGTACTCACCACCGACACCATTGAGCAAGCCATAGAACGGGCAGGCACCAAGGCCGGCAACAAGGGCTGGGACGCCGCGATGGGTGCTATAGAAATGGCAAACCTGTTCGAGTCCATCCCAGAAGTCTGACAAACCCGAGGGACAGTCCCCTACCCAAGGATGCATACTGCAGGTACAATAGATCCTTGCACAGGAGGCACCCCATGGCCGATGAAGCCCGGAAATTCGACAAGGGCTATATAGAACGTGGTTTCCGGCGGTGCGAGGACTACGGCGTGGAACCCGACCGCGTCTTCTCCCGCCGCATCCTCTGTGGCTCTGAACTTGCGGAACGCATGTCCGCCAGGCGGGAGCTGATCATCACCGCGGAGCCCTTCATAAGCCAGCTCTATGACTTCCTTAAGGGCTCGGGCTTCTTTGCCATACTCACCGACGAAGAAGGCTGCATACTCTTGGTCATCGGGGATGACCTCATCCTGGAACAGGCCTTTGAATTGCGCATGGTTCCCGGGGCCTTCATGGATGAGAGCAGCATCGGTACCAATGCCATGGGTACGGCCCTGGCCGAGAAACGCCCTGTGCAGGTATCGGGCAAAGAGCACTTCATCAAGGCCTACCACCGCTGGACCTGTTCGGGGGCACCCATCCACGATCCCGAGGGCAGGCTCATCGGGGCCCTTGATCTGACCGGCAGCAAGGAAGGCGTGCACCTCCATACCCTTGGCATGGTGGTGGCCGCTGTCAATGCAATCGAAAAAACCCTGGCCCTCAATGTCCGCAACGAGGCTATTATCCGCCAGGGACGCTTTGTGGAAACCCTCGTGGACTCCATCACGGCGGGCATCGTTTCCGCAGATCTCGAAGGAGGGGTGCTGTCGGTGAACCGCTATGCCCTGGAGATGTTCGGCTACAGCCAGACCGAGTTCGAACGGCTGGGTCTTGCGGGTCTGCTGGCCCGCTGGCCGGATATCCGGTCCACCGTACTTGCCGGTGGCGAGGTCATGAACGAAGATGTGCTGGTCAATGCCCGGTCCAACAAAGTCTACTTCAACCTGGCCACCTACCCGATAATCGGCGACGCTGGTTTGCCCTATGCGCTGATCCTTGTTTTCAAGGATGTCAAAAAGGTGCGCAAATACGCAAACGAAATACTCGGGCAACGTGCCCTGTATACCTTCGACAAGATCTACGGTGTATCCCAGGGCCTGAGGAACGCGGTGGACTTTGCAAAGAAGATAGCAGACTCCCGCTCGACTGTCCTCCTGACCGGCGAAACAGGTACGGGCAAGGAAATCTTTGCCCAGTCCATACACAATGCCGGATCGCGGCGGGAGGAAGCCTTCGTGGTGCTCAACTGCGGTGCGATTCCCCGAACCCTGATCGAATCCGAGCTTTTCGGCTACGCCGACGGTGCCTTCACCGGGGCCAAGCGTGGTGGCCAGGCGGGTAAATTCGAAATTGCCGATGGGGGCACCATCTTCCTCGACGAGATCGGCGAGATGCCCCTGGACCTCCAGACCCGCCTGCTCCGGGTCATAGAGGAGGGCACCGTGCAGCGCATCGGCGAGAGCAGGCAGATACCCGTTGACGTTCGCATCATAGCCGCGAGCAACAAGGAACTGCTCGAGGAGGTGGAGCGTGGCAATTTCAGGCGGGATCTCTTCTATCGGCTCAACGTCTTGCCGATACGGCTGCCGGCATTGCGGGAACGCAAGGAAGACATACCCATCCTGGTTCGGCTGTACATGGACAAGCTGTCCCGGAAGCTGAACAAGAAGCCGGTTCCCATCAGCCAGGAGTATATGGACGCCCTGAGCGCCCAGACCTGGCCAGGCAACATCCGGGAACTGGAAAACCTGCTGGAGCTTATCATCAATACCGAAGCCACCCCGCAACTGGCCCGGGAGGACATCCCGATACCAGCGGATGCCGCGGGAGCGCTCCTGTCACTGACTGGCGAGGTGGATGAGCGGCGGCGGCACCCAGCCGGGGTTTCGTCCCTTGACGATGCGGAGGCAAGCCACATCCGAAGCGTCCTGCAGAGTACCGGCAACAATGTGTCCCATGCAGCCAAACGTCTGGGCATAGGCCGCAATACCCTGTACCGTAAGATGCAGCGTTACTCCATCGCCTGTGTCGACGCTTGATACTGCTCCATAGTGGAACATCTGGCCCAAAGAATATACTGTTCCACTTTGGGACACTGGTCCATAACTGAACACTGGCCGATTGGTTTTCAGCATTCGCCTCCTGCACAGACCGCTATATGGAGGCATACATTACCTTATCCTGCAATATTCCGCAAAGGTTCCTGCCATAGTGATTTGGCATGCTCCCTGCATTGTAATTGTCAAACCAGTCTCAAGGAGCAATCATGGATACCATTCTTCGCATCAACGTCGGCACCGATGGCGGACCGAAAGCCAGTACCGAACCCGTTGGCGCCTATGCAGGCCTGGGTGGCCGCGCGCTTACCTCCCGGATGATCTTCAACGAAGTTCCGCCCCTCTGCCACGCCCTGGGACCTGAAAACAAGATTGTCATTGCCCCCGGACTGTTGTCGGGCACTGCCGCCGGCCAATCCGGCCGCCTTTCCATCGGCTGCAAGAGCCCCCTCACCGGGGGCATCAAGGAATCCAATGCCGGCGGACAGGCCGCCCAGGTGCTGGCCCGCCTGGGTTACGCTGCCATGGTGCTGGAGGGCGAAGCGCCGGCGGACAAGCTCTACCTCATCCATGTAAACAAGGACGGCGTCACCATCGAAGCCGCCGACGAGTACAAGGGTCTGGGCAATTACGACCTCATCGACCGCATCAAGGCGCGCTACGGCGAGAAGGTGGCCTGCCTGTCCATCGGGCCAGCCGGCGAGTTCCGCATGGCCTCCGCATCCATAGCCTGCACCGACATGGAAATGCATCCCACCAGGCATGCCGGCCGGGGTGGCGTCGGCGCGGTCATGGGTTCCAAGGGCATCAAGGTGATCATCCTCGACGATGCAGGC
>MIBM01000090.1:4854-7004 GCA_001830645.1 Spirochaetes bacterium RIFOXYC1_FULL_54_7 | reverse complement strand
AGGCCGGCGGTTCTCCAACCAACAACTTCAAGACCGGCCAGTTCCCTGGTGCCTCAAAGATATCGGGAGAGAGCTTCGCGGCCACGATGACCGAGCGCGGCGGCCAGGCTACCCACGGCTGCCACCGGGGCTGCATTATCCAGTGTTCGGGCATCTACAACGACAAGCAAGGCAAGTTCCTTACCAAGCAGCCGGAATACGAGACCGTGTGGGCCCACGGCGCCAACTGCGGCATCGACGACATGGATACCATTGCCATGCTCGACCGCCTCGATGACGACTATGGCCTGGACACCATCGAGATGGGTGCTACTGTAGCCATTGCCATGGATGCAGGCATACTACAGTTCGGCGACGCCGCCGGCGCCATCGACCTGATCAAGGAAGTGGGCAAGGGCACACCACTGGGCCGCATCATCGGCGCCGGCGCGGCGGTCACCGCCAAGGCCTTCGGTCTGGAGCGCGCGCCGGTGGTCAAAGGCCAGGCCATGCCAGCCTACGACCCCCGGGCCATAATGGGCATCGGCGTCACCTACGCCACCAGCCCGATGGGAGCAGACCACACCGCCGGTTACGCCATAGCCACCAACATCCTCAAGGTGGGCGGCTACGTTGACCCCCTCAAACCCGAGGGCCAGATAGAGCTGTCGCGCAACCTGCAGATAGCCACCGCGGCCATTGACTCCACCGGCATGTGCCTCTTCATAGCCTTCGCCGTCCTGGATCAGCCCGAAACCTTCCAAGCTATGCTCGACCTGCTCAACTCCTTCTACGGACTAGCCCTGACCGGGGACGACGTCGTGGCCCTGGGCAAGTCCGTGCTTACGAACGAGCGGGATTTCAACAAGGCCGCAGGCTTCACCAAGGAGATGGACAGGCTTCCCTCCTACTTCAAGCGTGAGTCCCTTGATCCCCACAAGGTGACGTTTACGATTAGCGACGCGGAGCTGGATCAGGTGTTCAATTGGTAGACGCCTCCCCCGCTGCGGGCGGGTCTTCCTGGCCAAGGCTGGCAGGCCTGGTCCAGGAGGGCTTCGCCCTCCACGGCCTTGAAGGCCAGAGCCTCCGGAACTTTATGCGCGGCCCTCTGGGCATGGACGATGCATATATTGAAGGCTCGGTAAGTACCGTCTTCCTGGACTACAAGCCCGTGGACGACCTGGACAGTGCCGCCATCAGTGCTGACTGCCTCGTATCCCTGTCGGCGGCCATGCCAGGGCTGGTCGGTGCGGTCATGCGCAGGAACAGCCCCTATGCGTCCTTCCGCGAGGCGATCAGCCACGATGGCCGGTTGGACAGTGGGGTGGCGGCAGCTACCCGGACCTGCCTTGTACGGGTAAAGCTCTTCAACGCCATCATGCGTGAGCACGGCCCCGTATTGCTGCAACGCGGCATACTAGTCAGAGCAGCCCGACTGGCAGAGATACTGGGCAAACCTCTGCCACCGGGCTACAGCACGGTACCGTCAGAGTCTGACTACCTGCTGCTGTGCACGGAGCCTGTTTCCGGTTCATAAGCATCGGTGCTATATTATGCAGAGGGAGACCATGAAAACCACCATCAAGCTGTTCGCGTCCCTGCGTGAAGGCCGCTTTGACAGCCACCCCTGCGAGCTTGCGGAAGGCGCCACAGTGCAGGATGCCCTGGATTCCGCAAACATATCCGCTGCCGAAGCCGCTATACTCTTCCTGAACGGCAGGCACACCCAGCCAGAGCACCTCCTGACAGATGGAGACAGCCTCGCCATCTTCCCTCCTGTGGGAGGCGGTTGATCATGGTACAAAGCCTTGGGGAATTTTTAACATCCGCTCTGGTCAACGGCTTTGTATCCTGGGCCGCCGGGCAGGAAGCCGCCAGACGCTACACCCTGGACCCCTTCGCAGTCGAATCGGCTATTCTGGATGCAGGTCTGTTGCCCGCCCGCTACGCCCGCAATGCCGGAAGCCTCGGACTTGCGGGTCAGCAAGCCCTTCACAACGCGCGGGTCCTGGTAGCCGGCTGTGGCGGCCTTGGTGGCCACCTGATCCTGGGCCTGGCCAGACTCGGTGTCGGCAGCATCGTGGCCGTCGATCCCGATGTCTTCGACGAAAGCAACCTGAACAGGCAAGCGCTGTGCACCACAGCCAACCTTGGCCAACCCAAGGCCCTCG
>MIBM01000090.1:3424-4844 GCA_001830645.1 Spirochaetes bacterium RIFOXYC1_FULL_54_7 | reverse complement strand
GCAGGCAGTCCTGATCAACCCCGCCTGCCGTGTGCGGCCTCACCGTGAGCGTTTTGCCCCCACCAACGCCGATACCCTGCTAGGCGGCGTTGACCTGGCCCTGGACGGCCTGGACAGCGTAAGCGCCCGCATCGCCCTCTCGGAAGCCTGCGCCCGGA
Source organism: Spirochaetes bacterium RIFOXYC1_FULL_54_7 (assembly GCA_001830645.1). Classification (GTDB taxonomy): domain Bacteria; phylum Spirochaetota; class Spirochaetia; order Treponematales; family UBA12059; genus MIBM01. Next base: position 4,686 of record MIBM01000090.1, on the reverse strand, counting down.
ATGGCATACCTCTTGTGCACGCAGCAGTTGCCGGTTGGTACGGACAAGTCAGTACCCAGCCGGGGTCGACTCCTGGTACCCAGTCCAGCTCAGCGGGAACGGGCGTAGCCGTGGCAAGTGTGGCCAGGCTCTACAGGCCCGTGGCTGCCACAGCCGACCACGGTGACGAACAACGCCTGGGCAACCAGGTGTACGGCCCGGCCTTTGCTGCCGCCATCCAGCTGGCAGAAGCCTGCAAGCTGATAACCGGCAGGACTCCTGCCCTGGGAAACCGGCTGTACACCTATGACCTCTTGACCATGGAAAGCGCGGGCTTCGAACTGGATTAGCCTTGTCAATCCTTTTCCGGGACGTAGCAGCCACACTGCACCCGCTTGCCACAGCTTCAATCCCCACCCTTGAGCAGGAAGCGGTTGCTGACCTTCTTGAACGAGACGCTCTGGTCCGCGCTGCGCACCACGATGCCTTCGGCCTCTTGCTCCCGGCGGGCCTCGGGGAAGACATCGTGGTACAGGAACTCGGACATCCTGAAGATGTCAGCCTGGGTAAAGGAAAAATAGCTGCCTTCCTGGATCACCGGCACCATGCGCAGCCCTTTGTCGGCACAAAAGGTGCGCATCTCATCCAGTGCCAGACTGTATCCTGTCCGCACATCAATGATGTTGAACACGAACAAGGTCGGCTCTGGCAGGTTCAGCCTGTTGCTCTGGATGCCCGGCCCGCAGACCTCGCCCTGGATGGCCAGCAGGCGACCGGTCCCGGCCAGTTCGGCGCGCAGCAGGCCTTCAATATCATGCTTGCGTGCAATTCGCCAGAAGGTGTTGGTCTCGTTCTCCACCAGTGAGTAGTTGCGCGAACAGACATGGAACTCGGGACCGACTCCCGATTCGGCCAGCATGAAGCTGCCGGAGGTACCATCCAGTTTGGCACTGACATAGTAGGTCTTGCCGCTCATGGCCACGAGCAATTCCGGATCGGACTCCAGGCGCAGTTCGTCGGTCTTGGCTATCGGCCAGCTGAAGGGCCGCGCCTGGCCTTCCAGCTGGGCCGGTATGGCCGGCTCATACTTTTCGATACCAAGGATTTCTGTCAGATCGGCGCCTTCGTCGAGATCCGCCGAAGCTGGAGCCAGACGCGCCTCCAGGCTGGACAAGGGCAAGGCCAGGCCCTGGGACACCACACCGCGCAGCTTGGCCGTGCGCAGGCGGTAACGCCCCAGCGACTGGCTCCAGGATGACTGGCGCAGGAATTCAAACTCGGGC
>MIBM01000090.1:2489-3398 GCA_001830645.1 Spirochaetes bacterium RIFOXYC1_FULL_54_7 | reverse complement strand
GAAGTAGACACAGAGATCCCCGGGTTTGAACTCACCCTTCTTGACCACACAATACCAGCCCAGGATGGCCACCTTCTCGATGCGGTCCGCTCCTTCTATGGGCTCGACGCCCAGTATGTGCTGAATGCTTGCCAGCTTCCTTGCCATGATCTGCCTCCTAGCCACCTGATGGGGTACTACGGTGATACCTCTACCAGCCCTGTGTTACATACCCCAGATACGGATAGCTACACCATCCTGCTCAGCCTGGTCGCGGTAGGGAGTCTCCCGCCAGGACTGTCTCCCATCCCGGTCGAACAGCATCAGGTGCGCTTCGTCCGCTCCGCAGATGCGCGCATAGTCGGCGGTCTGACGAAGGGCTTCGGACTTCAGGCTCTTGAAATTATCCTTGCTGCGGATGGCCTTTATCTCGATGACTATCTTCTGCGGAAGGCGCGCATCCCCTGGGGAATACTTCCAAATCAGCATCAGGTCCATGCGTTTACGGTGCAAGGCATATTCCCGGATGATACTGCCCTTGCCATTGGCCACCCGCTGCAGAAAGGCCTGGGTAACCAGTTGGGGGGCCGCTTCCTGATACCCTTGTATGTGGCTGGCCCAGATGCCGGCATTTTCCCGCCAGAAGTCCTGGAAGAGGGTAAAAAGCCTATCCGTGTCGAGCCCGCCATCGGGGCGCACCCAGTCGGGCTGGAATTGGGCCATGAAATTGTCCTGGTGTTCCTTGGTCAGTTCCCGGGGTATGACTTCCCGATAAATCTGGTTGGCTATTTCCACACCCTGGGCCGTGCGCTTTACCAGACCCAGGTCGATGCAATAGTCCTTGTCGTCCTCCTGGGCCTGCCCAGCCTCACCGCTGATGATGGGCAGAATCACCCGCTGCACCCGGGGCTCGCTCAGCTTGTCCGCCAG
>MIBM01000090.1:0-2400 GCA_001830645.1 Spirochaetes bacterium RIFOXYC1_FULL_54_7 | reverse complement strand
TTTCCTTCATTTCATAGGTAAGTTCATACGCCAGGGCATTGACGAGCCAGGGTTGCCCTTCCGTATAGACCCATGCCAGATCGAAGCATGATGGTTCAAAAATCTGGCCGGTTTCTTCCGTATGCTGATGGTACAATCGCTCTATTTCTTCCCGGCTGAAGTTGCCCAGGCGAAGGGATTTGGGCTTTATATTGAAGGCACTTCCTCCGGTGATGATATCCGCGTTGCTCCGGTGGATGCGGTAATCCCTGATGTCCCGCACACCGCAGAGCACCACCGTGGAGGGAGCGTCAAGAGGACGCTTGTCATAGCCCCCGCGGATCTGGCGCAGCACCGAAACCAGGGTATCTCCCACCAGGGCGTCTATCTCGTCGATCAACAGGACCAAAGGCTTCCGGAGTCCCTGGCAAAGAATGGACAAGGCAGCGTTCAAGGCATCTTCGGCTTTGTAGGTATGCATGGCCTCAAGAACCTGGGCTGCCAGGGCGTCGCCATCGGCTATACCGGGTGCCAGGGTGTCGGGGGGAAGCGCCCTGATGCAGTTTGACACCCGTCGGGATAATTCGCCTATGACCGTGCCGATTCCCGCGTCCACATCATGCCGGGCAACCTGGGCCGCCTCGATATTGGCATAGATGCATACATAGCGTCCCTCCGCATTCAGATACTCCATCAGGGCCAGAAGGGAGCTGGTCTTCCCGGTCTGCCGGGGAGCATGCAGGATAAAATACTTTTCCTGTTGAATAAGACTGAGGATTTCATGCATGTCCCAGCGTTCCAGGGGATCCAGCTTGTAATGGTCAGGCCTATTGACCGGGCCAGCAGTATTGAAAAATTTCACGTGCTTCTCCCATAGAAAACTGCATACCGGTTAGAGCCCACCATAGATCAATGGGTGCAGGCAGTCAAGTTTGAAGGAAGGCTTTCCTAAAACAGCTCGCCCTCCCATAACAGCCGCAGGAATTCTTGGTAATCGACAATGTCGATTCCGTCTTCAGTCCGCCGGTTTTTCTGATCCAGGGACACGATGATGCGTCTTTTTACCTCAGGATGCTCTATGCCCAATTGGCGCAGGCCCTTCAGATGGTCACTATGTACCTTCTGCGTTGCCTTGCACTCAATCGCACAGTCAATATGGTTTACGATGAAATCTACTTCCGTACCAGTGGCAAGATGCCAGAAAAACAATTCAGCGTAACGCTCTCTGTACATGTTGTACGTATAGAGCTCATGGAATACCCAGTTTTCAAAAGCCTTGCCATAAAGCTCGGATCCTGCCGTCAATCTGCCTCTGCGAGCAAGAAAATTGACGATGCCGGCATCATGGAAGTAGAACTTGGAAGCCACAGCTATGCGCCGTTTCGGCCTGTAGCGGTAGGCCGGCAGAAAACGCCCTAATAAAGTATCTTCGAGTATCTCGAAATATCCGCGGATCGTCTGGCTGGACACGCCTGTATCCCTGGCTATGGTCGAGTAATTGACCATTCCAGCATCAGACAAAGCAGCCATATTCAGGAATCGAGAGTACCCAGGCAGATTACGAACCAAGCCTTCTGCGGCAATCTCGTCCTTAAGGTAACCGGATACATAGGAACTCTGGATACGTTCAGGCCTGGCTGCGGAATAGAATACGGGTAGATATCCGTTATTCAGCATCCTGTCCAATTCAAAGTCCTTACCCAATTCATACGCGCTGAAGCCGTACAATTCATAATTGATACCCCGTCCCCCAAGCAGGTTTGCCTTGCCTTTCCGGATTTTCCGTGCGCTGGAGCCGCACAAGGCAAAATGCACAGCTCTGTTTTCACGGAGCCAGTGGACTTCGTTCAATAAGGCCGGGACTTTCTGGATCTCGTCTATTACGACAAAAGATGCTTTGTTGTATCCTATCTCTTCACGGAGTAGCTCCGGATTCTGCATGAAACGACGGTACTCGTCGGTTTTCAGCAAATCAATCCACAAGGCCTCTGGATAGGCATCATGCAACAGAGTGCTTTTCCCTGCCTGCCTGGGTCCCCACAGGAAAAATGTTTCCGTACCCGCAGGAGGAAGACCAAGAGCCCGTCTGTAATTTTCAATCATAGATTTAATTTAACATGATATTTTCAAATTTACAATGAATTTTGCATTATATTGCATGGAACATCTCTTAATCTTGATTGACCAGCCTGCATTACCGGTCACAGCGTACTCTACATACGTCTCTGTCATATAGTCTCCAGCTATCAGTATCCGGAAATTCAAATGCCCTCTTATATTAACCCTTCCCCACCCACGGAGGGACAATCATATCAAACCCTGTGCTCCGCTTCAAAAACACGGCGCTCGGCCGCTGCCTCCAGGGGCAGGGCCACGACGGAAGCCAGCAACAGTGACCACATGGCGCTGATTACCATTAGC
>MIBM01000089.1 GCA_001830645.1 Spirochaetes bacterium RIFOXYC1_FULL_54_7 | reverse complement strand
CCGTGGCAAGCCGCTATGCCGCCGAACTGTACGGACTGGAGATCATCAAGGACGGCATCCAGGACGCGCCAACCAACAGGACCAGGTTCTTCGTTCTGGCCAAGGATGATGGAAGTCTCAAGAGTGCCACCCTTGCACCGGAGTTGATCCAGAGCAGCGAGAAATGCTCGGTCGTATTCTTTACCAACGACAAGGCCGGCGCCCTGTTCAACACCCTGGAGATCTTTGCCAAGGCAGGCATCAACCTGACCCGCATAGAATCCGTGCCATACGAACCCGGCGACTATGCGATATTCCTGGACTTCGATGGTTCTGATAGGGAAGAGAAGGTCATGAAGGCAATCGACGCGGCGTCAAAAATAACAAGGGACTTCAGGCTGCTTGGCTGTTACAGGGAAAGGAAGCTTTAAGGTGCGCATAGCAATACTGGGAGCGGGCCGCATGGGATCCTGGCTGGCCAGGGTCCTGGCCAGGGATCATCATGTGATAATCGGAGATACCGATCCATCAAAGGCCAGAGGCCTCCCCATGATCCCTTCATGGGCAGACAATGATGAACTGGCGGCCTTCATGCCGGAACTGCTGGTCAACTGCGTACCTCTCGGCGCAACGGTAAAGGTATTCGGCACGGTAATGGACCATCTGCCCGAAACCTGCATGCTGTCGGACATAGCCTCGGTGAAAACCGGCTTGGCCGACTACTATGCCGGAACGGGCAGGCCTTTCGTATCTACCCATCCCATGTTCGGACCTACCTATGCCGACGAAACCAACCTGAAGCAGCAGAACGCGGTCATCATCAAGGAGTCCTGCGAGGCAGGCAAAACTTTTTTCTCCGACCTGTACGCCAACCTGGGTATACGCATCTTCGAGGAAAGCTTCGAGGAACATGACAGGACGGTGGCCTACTCCCTGGCAACGCCCTTTACTTCGACCATGGTGTTCGCGGCCTGCATGAAGGATCTCGACGCTCCGGGTACCAACTTCCGCAAGCACCTGGAGATAGCCCGTGGCCTGCTCGCCGAGGACGACACCCTGTTGGCGGAGATACTCTTCAACCCCTACACGGTCAGGCAGATAGAACTCATCAATTCCCAGTTGTCCTACCTGACCCACATCATAAAGGACCGGGACCGGGACGAGATGGACAAATTCCTGGGCAAGCTGCGGACCAATATCGGTATGACAAGCATAGGAACAATCGACAGCCGTGGCAATACTTCAGGGCAATGAACCAAGCCAGAAAATCTTTCCGTAGCGGCGTATCATGTGGACCCGACCGGTTCGGGTCAGCGTCTGCAACAAGGCATCGGCACCCAGGCTGAAGTCACCATAGGCCTCGTCGGGATGTACGACTTTGGTTACCCGGCCCAGTATCGCCATCGCCCGGAGCAGGCCTTCAGCGTCGGTCGGGAGTACCCACGGCTCCGTAGGTGGCCGTGTAGGCAATACAAGGTGAAGCTCATCGGGGGCTATATCTTCCACAATGGAGGCAAGCTGTTCCAGCGATGACTCATCGTCATTGAGACCGGCGACAAGCATGGTTTCCAGCCACAGTTTACCCCGATATTCCTGCCTGAAGGCAGTGAGGCCATCAATGTGGCTCTGGAAGGTATAGTGGTGCTGGGGGCGGTTGATCCGGAGATACGTCAACTCGTTTCCAGCATCGAGGGTCGGCAGGACGGCGTCGGCTCCGGCTAGATCTGCCCGTACCTCCGGAAGGCTCAGGGTCGAACCGTTGGTGATCACTGCTACCGGGAGCTCAGTCATGGCCTTGATCCCGCGTAGCATGATACCCAGATCGATGTTGAGCGTAGGTTCACCTGAACCTACAAAGGTGACCCAGTCTACGGCATCCGCCAATTCGACCAGGGCTTTCCGCAACTCGTCGAGCATGGCTTCAGGCTGAAAGAACCGCTGGCGCTCAGCCATGAGGTGATGCGTAGACCCGAGCTGGCAGTACACACAGTTCCAGTTGCAGGCTTTCGCACTGCCTGGGCGCGCCGTAGGATCAATGCCAAGCGACCTTCCGAGTCGCCGGGATGGCACAGGCCCGAAAATATAGTTCATATTTCCTCCAAGCCTCCCTGTCAGCTTGCCAAAGCCAGGCAGGAGTGTTCAATGATCGCAGGCGTTGTTTCCGGCTTTCAGCTCCCCTTGCAGGTACATCCTGGCTATTTCCTCGGGGTCAAGGGCAGGTGCACCTACTATCACCTGAATGTTGCTACGGGCAAAGAGGTTCTGGGCCTGCTGCCCCATGCCGCCGGAGATGATATGCGTCGCTCCCCGCTCGGCGAGCCAGGCGGGATAGCTGCCGGGCTCATGGGGTGGTGGCACCACTTCTTCCTTGGAAACAATGGCCCCTGAGTCTGGATCGGTGTCGAGGATGGCAAAGCGCTCGCAGTGCCCGAAATGGGCTGAGAGTCTTCCGCCGGTAAGTGGTATCGCAATCTTCATGGTGCCTCCTGCTAATCACTTCCTGCAACGCTATGATTGTGCTGATAATTATAGGCATTTGCCCATTACCTGTCAACATGATATATTTGGAATATGACCGACATCATTCTGGAGAGCATCTCCGACGGAGTATTCACCGTCGATGACCACTGGCACGTTACATCTTTCAACCGGGCTGCAGAAACCATCACCGGCATTCCCCGGTCAGAAGCCATCGGGAAGCTCTGCCACGAAGTGTTCAAATCCAATATGTGCGAAACCGGGTGCCCGCTCCGCATGACCATGAAAACGAAAAAGCCCGTCATAGATGCCAAGGGATACTGCATCAATCCAAGCGGAGAGCGCATTCCCATCAGTGTATCCACTGCGTTGCTACAGGACAGCGCGGGGCATGTTCTAGGCGGAGCCGAGACATTCCGGGACCTGCGTGAACTCGAAGAACTGAAGCAGAAGCTGGGCCTTGTTCCGCTTGGCATGGAGTATTCCAGCCGAAGCCCATCGATGAAAGCTGTTGTCGATCTTGTGCCGTTGATTGCAGCAAGCAAGGCAACCGTCCTTATAGAAGGTGAAACCGGAACTGGCAAAGAGGTGGCGGCCAGAGCGATACACGCGAATAGTCCACAGGCAGCAGGCCCATTCGTTGCTGTGAACTGCGGAGCCCTGCCGGACGCACTGCTCGAATCAGAACTATTCGGATACAAGAAGGGGGCCTTCACCGGTGCCGATAAGGATAAACCAGGTCGGTTCCAGCAAGCCGACAAGGGAACCCTTTTCCTTGACGAGATAGGCGATATATCACCGGCAATGCAGGTAAAGTTGCTACGGGTACTTCAGGAAGGCGAATACGAACCGCTGGGTGCCGTGAAGTCCGAAAAGACAGAAGCGAGGATAATCTGTGCCACCAATCACAATTTGAAGGAACTGGTGGACCGTGGATCCTTCCGCAGGGACCTTTATTACCGCATCAATGTCATAAGGCTGGCGTTGCCCCCGCTCCGGGAAAGAAAGGAAGACATACCCGACCTGGCCGAGTATTTTCTACGGATGTTCCGTCACCGTATAGGCAAGCCTATAGAGTGCTTCTCGGAACACGTGTACGCCGCCTTCTTTGCCTATGACTGGCCTGGCAACATACGCGAACTGGAAAACGTGGTTGAGCGGGCTGTTATACTTTGTGCCAAGCGCCGGATAGAAACTCCTACCCTTCCTCAGGAACTGCGCCAGGGCACGGTCAGCAGTGCTGCGATCCTGCCCCGGAACATGCAGAAAAATCCCGGAGCTGCCAGTGGTTCTGCTGAAGCTTCACCCGAGATACGGATGCTGAGAAACGAAGCCGAGGCAGACGCCATCCGGGACGCTCTGACCCGGACCTTCTGGAACCACGCCCAGGCGGCTTTGGAGCTAGGCATACACCGTTCCACCCTGTACAGGAAGATGGATAAATATGGTATCGCGAAGGAATGATGATGCATGGCCCGGACATGGTGGCAGCGACACATCTGTCCTGAAAATGAGACACTGGTGCCGCACTGTGTGGCAAATCAGCGACAAAGCCATGAAAAGCGCTTCTCGTCTGAGCCAGATATACAACCGGCAGTCTGCAGGGGGATGGTGGGCAGAATGGAGACAAGGCCTTGTCTGAGCATGAATTGCCTCACATCGGCAATCCGAAGAACAGAAACCTGGTATGGATCTGGATTTGGCCCGTTGATTGGCACGGTCCATGCTTATAAGTGTATATGAAAATGGCGATTACCGTATGGAACCAACGCATCGCACCTGTGTTTGATTCCGCGCGTACCGTAATCATCATGGAAATCCGGGATGGTTGTGAGACAGGGAGACGTAGCCTTGACATGGATCAGATGGATCCTGCGGGCAAGGCGTGGTTGTTGCGGAATGAGGGAGTGAATGAACTGGTCTGCGGTGCGATTTCGCGTGAAGTCGAGGCCATGGTTCAGGATCAGGGTATCCACGTCATTCCCTTCATTGCGGGAGATATGGAATCGGTTATCCAGGCCTGGATTGGAAGGCAACTGGATCATGACACGTACTCCATGCCAGGGTGCGGCTACCGGCGTCGCCGGAGAGGCCAGGGCCGGGGCTGGAGGACACAAGGAGGTTGATATGCCTAGGGGTGACAGAACGGGTCCCGATGGAATGGGACCAATGACGGGTCAGACAGCCGGATTCTGCGCTGGTTACGGCGCGCCTGGCTACCTGAGTCCGCTAGGTGGCAGGGGGCTCGGTTATGGCAGGGGGCTCGGTCGCGGCTACGCAGCCGGTTTTGCCGGCTATGGCAGAGGCTTTGCCTGGGGGTATGGACGTGGCTGGAACCGGAGCTACG
>MIBM01000088.1:12250-12569 GCA_001830645.1 Spirochaetes bacterium RIFOXYC1_FULL_54_7 | reverse complement strand
GACCGACCAGTCGATCCGGTTCTTCCTCGGCGTGCCCACACTCATCGGCATAGCCGGCGTCATCATAGCTGTACTGTAGGAGGCGCCCCGTGTCAGACAAGCAAACCAAACCGGCACCTTCGGCCATAGCCGCGCCTTCGGCAAAGCCATTACTGGCCAATGACGGCCTGTTGCCGGAAGACAAGTCCTACTTCTGCGATGTTCCGCCCCGGGAGTACGCTCCGGCCACCAAGGTGGTGGAGGATTTCTGGAACTGGGCCAGGGCCCAGAGCCTCTGGGTGCTGGGTTTCGGCACCGGTTGCGGAGCCATAGAACTGCG
>MIBM01000088.1:7458-12212 GCA_001830645.1 Spirochaetes bacterium RIFOXYC1_FULL_54_7 | reverse complement strand
GAAGACCCTCAAGCGCATTGTCCGCAGCTACGAACAGATGATGGGACCCAAGTTCGTGCTGGCCCTGGGCAGCTGCACCATCAACGGCGGCATGTACTGGGACAGCTACAACACCATCAAGCGCATAGACCAGTACATCCCTGTGGACGTGTACATTGCCGGCTGCATGCCCAGGCCCGAAGCCCTGCTGGCAGGATTCCAGGAGCTCAAGAAAATCATCCGGGCAGGCCAGGCAGAAGGCCAGAACGAGTACGCCCGGAACTTCGACTGGTACAAGGCGAACCAGAAGAAGGTCATCAAGGACTGGAACATGCCGGATTACAACTGGTAGGAGGCCGCATATGATCAAACTTGCTACCGAACTGGCGGCCCGTTACGGTTCCCGGGGTTGGCACAACCAGCGCCCGGACCTGGCTTCCGTGCAGATCGATCTTTCGAGACTCCACGACGCCCTGGCCTGGCTCAAGGACAACATGGGTTATACCCACCTGTCCTTCATGACTGCCATCGACAACATAGAACGTGGCGTCTTTACCCTGACCTATACCCTGCGAAACCATGCCTGGAACGATGGCAAAGGCCACAGCCTGATGATCCATGCCGATGTGGACCGCAGCAAGCCCGAGGTGGACTCCATACACCGGCTCTGGGGCCAGGCCTGGACCTACCAGCGGGAGATGAAGGAATGGTACGGCATAGACTTCCCCGGCAGCCCCAGGGTGGACGAGGAGTTCGTGCTGGAAGGCTGGGAGGGTCCGCCCATGATGCGCCGCGACTTTGACAGCCTGGCCTACAGCGACGCCACCTATGCCGAACGTCCCGGCCGGGTCAGCCATGACCCTGAAACCTATATGAAAGAGAAGCTGTACCCGGAGGCAGAGGCATGAAGAAGCAAGCACAACACATCGTGCCCCCCGCCGAGCGCGCCAATCTTGACCTGGACTCCGGCAAGTACCTGGTGATGTGGCAGGGTCCCAACCACCCCGGAATCACCGGCAACATGTCCTTGAGGCTTGTGATAGAAGGGGACACCGTGGTGGACTGCGAGACCCACGTGGGCTACCTGCACCGGGGCTTCGAAAAGCTTATGGAACGCCGGCTGTGGATGCAGAACTTCCCCCTGGTGTGCCGCATCGCGGTACCCGAGCCGGACTTCAATGAATACTGCTATGCCGCCGCCCTTGAAGAACTGGCAGGTATCCAGATTCCCGACAAGGCTGTCTGGCTGCGCACCCTGTCCCTGGAGATGATACGCCTGGCCAGTTTCCTTATGTGGATAGGCGGGCAGGCCGGGGCCTTCGGGCACGGCACCATAGGCCAGTGGACGGTTACCATGCGCGACTACGTACTGGACCTCTTCGAGGAACTGACAGGCGGCCGCATCTACCACATGTTCATAATCCCCGGGGGTGTCCGGGGCGATGTGCCCCCGGGTTTCCTGAAGCACGTACTGGAGACCATGGACATCATACAGAAGAACCTGGACGATGTGGAACTGGTGATGTTCCACAATGTGGTCTACAAGATGCGCGCCCAGGGCCTGGGCTACATACCCCCGGACTGGATCGACCATTACGGCATAACCGGACCCAACGCCCGAGCGGCCGGCGTTACCCGGGATCTGCGTAAGGACCTTGGCTATCTGGCCTACCCCCGGCTTGACTTCCAGCCCATAACCGGCACGGTCTCCGACGCTTATGAACGGTCCAGGCTGCGCCTGGCGGAGATGTATCAGTCCATCGACCTGATCCGCCAGATAGTGGCCAACATGCCTTCCGATGGGCCCTTCCGGGAGAAACTGCCCAACCCGCTGTACTGGAAGATACCCGCCGGTGAGACCTATGTAGCCGCGGAGTGCACCCGGGGGGAGTACGGTTTCTATGTGGTGTCCGATGGCTCGGACAAGCCCAGGCGGGTCGCGGTGCGTGGTCCCAGCTATACCCATGCGGTGTCCGTAATGGAGCGCCTGGTGCGGGGGGTGAACATAGCCGATGTGGCCGGCCTGATGGTCAGCCTTCATACCTATCCGCCTGAAGTCGAGAGGTGAGACAATGGATATAAAGGACTTCATCGCACCCTTCGCGGTGTGGAAACGGGCATTCGAGAAACCCTTCACGGTAAATAAGCCCATAGACGAACGCCCAGGCGCACCCCGGTACCGGGGCTTCCATATAAACGACTCCGCCCGCTGTGTGGGTTGCGGTACCTGCGAGGCCATCTGCATGAACAAGGCCATAGACCTGGTTCCTGTAGACGCTTTGAAACCGGACGGGGGTGATTCGGGCCTGCGGCCCCGGGTGGACTACGGCCGCTGCTGCTGGTGCGCCCTCTGTGTGGATATCTGCCCGTCTGGTTCCCTTGGCATGAGCAATGAGTATCTCTGGGTGGACCGGGATCCCGAAGTATTCCGCTATACCCCCGGCGTGGAGGCCAAGCCCTGGGACGGCGCCGAGCTGGGCTACCGCCGGGCTGATGGCTACCGCCTGCTGGAAGAGGAACGGGTGGACATGCCCGAACTTGACCACCACGAGGCGGTGAAATCCTTCCTGGAACTGGTGCGCGGCTATTCCCGGCAGCAGGCAGAGAAGGAAGCCGACCGCTGCGTGTCCTGCGGGGTCTGCGTGGCATCCTGCCCGGCCCACATGGACATACCAGGCTATATCCGGGCCGTGCGTGAAGGCGACCTGGAGCAGGGCCTGCGGCTGCTGTACGAGACCAATCCCTTCCCCGAGGCCTGTGGCCGCATCTGCACCCACCTCTGCGAGGCCGCCTGCTCCATAGGATCGGGCAGGAGTGCCGACGGCACTCCGACAGACCCGGTGGCTATACGCTGGCTGAAACGCTACATAGCCGATCAGGTGGAGCTGGCCGATTACGGCAAGGCCTTGCCCCGGGCAGAGGCCCCGACGGGCAGGAAGGTCGCAATCATCGGCGCAGGCCCCGGCGGCCTGGCTGCGGCCTACTACCTGGCCCTGCTTGGCCACGGCGTTACGGTATTTGAAAAGGACGAAGCCGCCGGCGGCATGCTGCGCTACGGCATACCCGAGTACCGCCTGCCGTACCCTGCCCTGGACAAGGATATTGCCTGGATCACCTCCCTGGGCGTCCGGATACGCTATGGGGTTGCAATGGGCAAGGACCTGACCCTGGTGTCCCTGTACGGCGACTACGATGCCGTCTTCCTGTCCACTGGGCTCACCGTGGCCTACAAGCTGGATGTACCCGGGGACAAGCACCCCCGGGTGCTGGACGGCGTGGCCATACTGGCTGCTGCCACCAGGGGCGAGCCTCTGGGGCTTGGCAGGAAGGTAGCCGTGGTCGGCGGCGGCAACGTCGCCATGGACGCCGCAAGGACGGCCCTGCGTAGCGGCGCTGAAGTGGACATAGTCTACCGCCGCCGCGAAGTTGACATGCCCGCGGACCCTGAAGAGATCATGGAAGCCAAGGCAGAAGGCGCCATTCTGATACCCCAGGCCATACCGCTGGAGGTGAAACCCGCAGAAGGACCTGACGCCGCAAACAAGGCGACCTTCGTCTGGAACCTGGCCGAGATGGTGCAGAAGGAACCCGGCAAGCGCCCGGTTCCGGAGCCCATACCTGGCGCGGTAGTTGAAAAAACCTACGACTCCATCATAGCCGCCATAGGCCAGGGTCCGGACCTGTCGTATGTAGCCGAAGGCGATGGCATAGAGATCCGCCGATACAAGCCGGTTATCGGCCCCGATGGCCGGACCAGCCGGGCCACCGTCTTTGCAGGAGGAGATCTGACCAATGACCGCAAGGACGCCATCTCGGCCATAGCCGACGGCCACCGCGCCGCACTGGCCATGGATCGCCTCTTTGCCGGAAAGGAAGCCTGACATGAACCAGACAGACTTTGCCGGGGCCCTTGAGCTGGCCCTGGCCAGGGAAGAAGCCGCGGTTGCCTTTTACGAAGAGTTGCTCGGCATGGCCTCCTTTGCTGCCCAGAAAGCCACCCTCAAGGAGTTCAGGCTCATGGAAGAAGGACATGTGGCCATGGTCCAGTCCATGCAGACCAAAGGCAGGGTAAACCTGTCCCCTGATGCTGCAGTTGACCTTGGCCTGGCCCGGCGCCTTGCAGCCGAAGAAAAACCGGCCGCCGGTATGAGCTACCAGCAGATCCTGTCTGCCGCCATAAAGAAGGAAGAACGCAGCGGCGACCTGTACCGCGACCTTGCCGCCGCTGCGGTGGACGGCGAGATACACCTGGTGTTCGAACGTCTGGCCGCCGAGGAGAGCAGGCACAAGCACTACTTCGAGGAATTGTACGAGAATGAGGTGAGTCGGGACAATTAGGCAGGCCCTCATCAAACTATGGATCAGCGAACGGCTCAGGGAAGAGCTTGAGCCCCTTCAGCTCCCCGCACCATGGAATTCGAACCTGGCATTCAGGAGGTACCTCCTCTGGGGCGGGATGGGACCCTTGACCGGGCTGATATTGACGATCACAGCCCTCCCGGCGGGCAGGTACACCGTGATGATGGCCAGCTTGCCATTATCAAAGACCTCGAACAAGGTAGCCAGGATCTGCTTGCTGGCGGCGTCCACCACCTGTATTAGTGGAGAGAAGCCGTCGGCAACAGCGCGGAAAGAGTAGGTTCCCTCTTCCGGCGCTGCGAAGGGTACGGATGCCTGACCCTGGGTATCCAGGGTGCCCGCTGCGGCCCTGCCTTCAAAACCAGAATCCAGCGGAAGGGATAATTGCTCTGGCCAATGCAAGGGAAGGGCGTACA
>MIBM01000088.1:0-7107 GCA_001830645.1 Spirochaetes bacterium RIFOXYC1_FULL_54_7 | reverse complement strand
AAAACTTCACCCTGCAAGTTTCCGAAACCGAGTTCGTTCCCGGCACCGGAAATGTAGCCGACCTTGTCTTCAAGGACGAACTTGCCAACACTCCACTCCTTTCCGTTGGCCATGCGGTAAGGCACCAAAGTCTTTCCCTGCCTTTCGGTCACGGATACGTGGATATTCTCGTCTACACTGGTGGGCATGCTTGCCCAATCGGGCATGAGTACTTCGCCCTTCCGGAATTCAGTCCGCTTGTTTCCTACGTAGGCTATGAAGGTCCCATCGATGTCGCTGTAGAAGGCCGGCAGGACTTCGGATCCATTCCGTACCCGGGCCAGTGGTATGCGTCTCCTGTCCTGGCCGATACCGATATGAAGAACCGAACCGGGAATGCCGTAGTCGTCGACTTCCGCCCACCAGCCACCGCCGCCCCATACCTCGTAGGAGTTGGTAGCCACCGGGCCTTTTTCACCCAGTAGTAAGGCCTGCATGGTTGTTGGATCCAGATAGCCGGTTGCGGGCCTGCCGTCCAAGGTTCCCCGGATGAGGTAGAGGGCGGTCCTGCCCTTGGTGGCAAAGGCCACGGAACGGGCGGGCGGGAAACGGGGCTTGGCTGGAAGCCACAGTATGACATCGGAGGTACTTGACGATGAAGCCATAGCAGGGACGCCCATCGTTGATTCCGGTGCAGGGACTGGCACCGGCACAGGTACGGGAACAGTCACTGGCGCGGCAAAGGCTTGGCTTACAAGGAACTCGAAGCGGTCGACCCTTACCTCCTTGCCACCCCAGGGAACATAGGCTGTCTTGGCTTTGGGATTGAACTTGCCTGGAATCAGGCTTCCCTGGAAGAGGGCACGGATAAGGAAGCTTGGTGTTCCATCGGGCGACCTGCCGGCAGGTCGGGCCCTTGAGGCATTGTCCGAAACATCGGTGGCTACCCATTCCGGTGATGAAGCCTGGACCTGGCTGGAACGTACGAGTATTTCGAAGGGGTTGACGTTTTCTTCCTTGCCTGACCAGGGGACATAGGCGCTCTGATGGTTAGGATTGTACTTTCCCGGAACCAGGAGGCTGCCCACCTTGCCCCGGATGATGTACAGTGGTGTACCGTCGCCCTCTGAACCGCCGATGATGGCGCCATCCGGGAGTTTGTCTCCCCTCTTCATTGGCTTCCACTCACCTTTGCCCACGAAGAGCTCGAAGGAAGAGACGCGGTTTTCCATTCCGCCCCAGGGTATGTAGGCTCCCCGGAGGCGGGGAGAGTACTTACCCACCGCAAGCCCGCCTCCGAAGGGTGCCCGGATGATATAGACCGGACTTCCGTCGGCTTCCGTAGAGGCGATGAAGCCTTGGGCTGCGCTGTCATCCAGGGATGAGCGTACCCAGTCCTGGCCGGAGGCGGAAACCGCAGTCAGCACCAACGCCACCATGAGCAAGGTCAGGGCACGGATACTCTTCATAGGAATCTCCTTGGGGTGGAATAAACATTATAAATATAGTCATAAATATGGCAATGTCAAGGATCCGTGATGGGGTAGAACATCACGGAGGTTTGTCGGGACGGCTGGCAGGCTGGCTGTTTTACCCTCGATGGATCTACGTCTGGAGCTTCGGATCCAGTTCGGGAGCTCGTAGGGACCCTAACTCTTCGCGTACACAGGAGGATTTGCCTGCCTGATGGGGACTGATCAGGAAGAGTGGCCCCCCCGACAAGGATCGCATCATCCCCCGGTGTACGCTATACTCATTCCATGATTGAACCAAGAGGCCATGGGAAGCCCGGTATGAAAGCCGTATATCCAGCCCTGATGGCAACAGGATGTATCATCGCCATCACCGGTTGTGCCGGAGTTGGACAGAGCCGGGCCGGTCTGGAACAGGGCGCCTTCCTGCCGTGCCCGGACACGCCCAACTGCGTCTCGTCCTTGGCTGGATCCGGGCCATCCGCAATACTGCCACTGAACTATGAGGGTATCAGCCGCGAGGGGGCTTTGAACCGTCTTGTCTGTCTGCTCGAGTCCGAACCCCGCTGCCGGATCGCAAAGGTCGAGCACCTTGAGACCGGTTCGATTTATATGCATGCCGAGTTCCGGTCCGCGCTTTTCCGCTTTGTGGACGATGTGGAGTTCCTGCTGCCTGCCGGTGAGTCCCTGATTCAGGTGAAGTCTGCTTCACGGCTGGGCTATTCGGACATGGGTGTGAACCGCAAGCGGGTGGAGCGGTTGAGGGCGCTGTTTGGTTCGGCCATCTGATAGTGATCGCCAACGATCCAGTCTCCGAATTCTTTCTCCGGCATTATAAAAGCCAGCATGCAGTGTCCTCATTTCGATTTTTCAATATGAGAATATTCTCATATTGAAAAATTCCGTTTTCATTTTTTTCAGTTGAATACAGTCAAAACCGGCATATATCACCCCGGATTCCTGTTGCAGGGTCAATGCAAGCATATGGCACGATTATTGCTTGGGATAGGGTACGTCCCACAATGCCGGTTCAAACCGGAACAGGAGTTGATCGATATGGCACAGGAAACAACCAAGGAAGCCGGTAAATTACCTTTCAGGATGCCGAGCACAGCGGCGCTGCTGATGATGATGATACTTGCGGCTGGAATTCTTACCTACATTGTCCCGGCAGGCAAATATGAGAGGGCTGTCGACGAGGGCACCAAGCGTACCATCGTAGTTCCAGGCTCGTACCAGGCAACTGATCAAAGCCCTATTGGTGTAGGTGATTTGTTCGCTTCGGTTTTCAACGGTCTGGTCAAGGCTTCCGAGATCATAGCCTTTGTATTTGTAGTAGGCGGTGTGTTCGGGTTGATAACCAGGAGTGGAGCCATCAATGCCGGCCTTGGCAGACTCATCAAGAAGTTTGCAGGTAAAGAAGGACTTCTGATTGCCATTGTGATGACCGCCTTTGCCGTTGGAGGTGCAACCTTCGGCATGGCAGAGGAAACCTTGCCGTTTATCGTCATACTTACCGCTATGGCCTACGCCATGGGTTTTGATCCCATCGTAGGAGTGTCCATGGTCGTTGTCGGTGTGTATTGCGGTTATTCTGCCGGCGTGCTGAACCCTTTCAACACAGGTATAGCCCAAGGCATTGCACAGTTGCCTCTGTTTTCCGGGATAGGTCTACGCCTGGTCCTCATGGTAGGTGGTCTGGTGATCGCCATCCACCACACCATCAGGTATGGCAAAAAACATCGTCTGGACACGAATGGCCTGATACCGGAATCCATGCAGGGTGTGGATATCAAGCAGCAGTTCGATATTGAGATGACGGGCAAGCACAAACTCGTTCTGCTCGTATTGTTGGCAACTATAGCGGTCATGATCTTCGGCGTATTGAAATACGGTTGGTATTTTGCGGAGATCTCGGCTTTGTTCCTTGCAATGGGTTTACTGGTTGGCTTCATCACCCATGGTAGGGATTTTGACAAGATCATGGACGAGTTTCTTAAAGGTGCTGGCGATATGACCAGTGCAGCCGTCATAGTCGGCCTTTCCCGCGCCTTGCTTGTGATAATGGATTCCGGTAACATCATTGACACCGTGGTCTATGGGCTGTCCATACCCCTGACTCATCTGAACAGGACCTTTACTGCCTGGGGCATGTATATAGCCCAAGGCTTCATAAACTTTGCCATCCCTTCTTCAAGCGGGCAGGCTGTAGTTGTAATGCCCATCATGTCTGCCCTGAGCGATCTGAGCGATGTGACCCGCCAGACGGCAGTACTGGCTTTCACTTGCGGTGATGGCTACTGGAATATGATAACACCGACTCACCCGGTTGTGATGGCGGCCATTGGACTGGCAGGCATACCGTTTTCAAAATGGTTCAGGTTTGCTTTCCCTCTGGTACTCAAGTGGAGCGTCTGGATTCTGTTGATCCTTGCAGTCGCAGTCCAGATCAACTGGGGGCCCTTCTAATGGGGTACCAGGGATGAAAAAAATATATGCAATCCTGGGCGCCGGCAATGGCGGCCAGGCCATGGCAGGTTATCTTTCCAGCCGGGGTTGCGAAGTCCGGCTGTATGATTGCAGCGTGGAAACTGTAGAAGCAATCAATGCACTGGGTACTATTACCCTGAGCGGTGTCTACAGTCTCAGCGTGTGTCCGTTCCTGGTAAGTACTTCCATGCAGGAGGTGGTGGATGGAGCCGATATTGTCATGGTCGTCAATCCATCTATGTATCATGACAGTCTGGCCAAAGCCTGTGCACCGTATCTGAAGCCTGGACAGATAATTTTCCTTCATCCTGGTGGAACCTTCGGCGCTTTTGCCTTCAGGAAGGCGCTTGAAGTTGGGGGGTGCGTCCATGCAATCCCGATTGCAGAAAGCAATACCCTTCTGTTCGCCTGCAGGTCCACGAAGCCAGGCTTTGTAGAAGTAGCCGGGAAAAAGGAACGCATCCTTGTTGCTACGCTACCGGCAGACAGGAACCATCTTGTGATGGCCGCCATGGGTGCTGACCTTCCGGAGGTGGAAGCTGCCGACAACGTTCTGGTGACCAGCCTGGACAACACCAATCCCATCGTACATCCTGCCCCTACCCTACTGAATGCTTCGACCATCGAGGGCGGGAGGACATTTCTCTATTATCATGAGGGTATCAGTCCGAGCATTGGCCGGCTGCTGGAGGCTATGGATGGTGAACGTGTGGCAATCGGTATGGCCATGGGCCTTGTGCCGGATAAGGACCTGTTTACCCTGACCGACCAGTACCGCATCGAGTACAACACCACTGGACACGACATTTCGGATATCATGAAGAAAGTATCAGCTTATGCAGGTATCAAAGCCCCAGGCACCCTGAGAACCCGGTACTTGTACGAAGATATACCTATGGGACTTGTGCCTCTGGTTGCCCTTGGAAAGCAACTGGGCATATCGGTAAGGGCCATGGATCTGGTGGTTCATCTCGGGGAGATCATGCTGGGAGAGGATTTTTCAGGTACCGGTAGAAACACCGACAATCTTGGCTTCGGCGGAATGTCCGCCCTCGAGATAAGAAACCTTGCATTGACCGGAGGCAACTGTTAGTCCGCTTGGTATGCTATGGCCCTGGAGGACCTGTAACTTTGAATCCTGCTCCTGTGGCTGATCGCGGGAGCAGGGTTCCGACAGGGTGTTCAGGTTATGCTGTACTGCTTCAGTTTCCGGTACAGGGTAGCCAGACTGATCCCCAGAGCATTCGCGGCAAGGGTTTTGCCGTTCAGGGTATCTCCGTATAATTTGATGGCATTCATGATGTGGCCTTTTTCAAGGTTTTCAAGCCTTTCGATGCCCAGTTGGCCGTGGGCGCTTTCGTCTGGATCCTTTTGCAACAGGTCATTCACTATCTTGGGCGGCAGGTCATTTGTCGTTATGAAATAATTCCGGGTCATGGTAGCACAATATTCCACGACATTCGCAAGTTCCCTCACGTTGCCCTTCCACTGATATCTGGACAGTATGTCCAGACTCTCTGCCGAAAAGCCCCCGATCTTCCTGTCCATCCGCCTCAGTGCCTCTGCAAGGAAGTGGTCAAGCAGGATGGGAATATCTTCAGGTCTTTCCCTTAGTGGCGGTATATGCAAGGGAATTACGTTGAGGCGGTAATAGAGGTCCTCACGGAATTCGCTGGCTTTGACCATCGAATCGATATCCCTGTTGGTTGCCGCAATGACCCGGACGTCAATGGTGATAGGCTTGTTGCCTCCCAATCGTATGATGCTGCGATCCTGCAGGACCCGCAGGAGCTTGGTCTGCAGCAGGAGTGGCATTTCTCCGATTTCGTCCAGGAACAACGTGCCGCCGTTGGCCTGCTGGAATCTGCCGATCCGGCCACCTTTCACAGCGCCTGAAAAAGCACCTTCTTCATAACCGAAGAGTTCGCTTTCCAGGAGGCTTTCAGGAATCGCTGCACAATTGATAGCGATGAAGGATCCTTTGCATGTCTTGCCGGCAGCATGGATGGCCTTGGCGAATACTTCCTTGCCTGTGCCGCTTTCACCCTGTATCAGAATTGTTGAGAAGCCTTCAGCTATCCTGGTGGCCTGCTCAACGACCTTCTGGATGGTATCGCTCTTGCCAATGATCGCACCGAACCCCTCCCTGTCAGGAAGATGGACTGCCGCTACCTCGTCGTACACATCAGACAGCCTTTTTAAGAAGAGAATTGCACCACAATTCGCTGCATTGACCATTATTTTCTTGCCGGAAATGATCGCATGGGTTTGTTTGTGTGCTCCATGAAGCACTAGTTCTTTGTTTCTGAATGCGGGTCCGTATTCCAGAAAGGAGATCATATAATCTTCATTGATCAGTTCCTGAATATTCAGAGCCTCCAGTTGACGACCCTGAATGCCCAGGATCTCTCCGGCTTCGTCATTGCAATGCACAAGGAAACCTTGTTCGTCCACAGCGATTATGCCGGAATCAACAGAATTCAATATGGCTGCCAATTGCTCTTGAAGCAGGAGAAGTTTGAAGTTCTGCTCCTTTTCGGATAGTTTGCTTTTCAGTAGTTCGGACATATGGGTTATGAACGACAGGTAGTACTCTTGCTTCTGCTGGAGCCTTTGCCTGGATTCCATGTTTTCGGCCAAGATGCCGATACCCCCTACTACTTTGTCCTCGTACTCGATCGGAACACCGATCATGGCCTCTACCTGGCACTTATCCAGATTCACGCATTCACGGCAGGCAGGATTGTCGGATTTGGAGTAGAGTATGATGCAATTGTTTGTCCGCATGACCCTGGCGAGGATGGAACCGGAATGAAGGCTGGTCACACCATCGACTACCCATCGTGAGTCGCTGTCTCCGATGATTGCCAAGGTATCGTCGCAGATGATGACATTCATATCCAGCACAGATGCGATGGCTTCGGTGGTTTTCTGGACGTAATCCTGTATTGTATCGAGCCTGGCCATGAGCAACCTTTTCCTGAAGATATTGATACAGTATAGGGCAATTTGACAAAAAGGGCAATGAATGTATCATTCTGCAACCTTCCCTCCCTACCTGTGTCGATCCATATGCCTGGAAGCGTGTGGCTTTTCATGGGTCTGCTTTCCGGGTAGACAGGATATCCTATGATCGATCAAACCCAGAAATCAGTGGCCGGCAGCA
>MIBM01000087.1 GCA_001830645.1 Spirochaetes bacterium RIFOXYC1_FULL_54_7 | reverse complement strand
CTTTCCTGATGGCTGGAATACCGTGGTAGGCGAGCGGGGACTGACCCTTTCGGGAGGCCAGAAACAGCGGGTGGCCATTGCACGGGCTCTGGCGGCCCAGCCTGAGATACTGGTCTTTGATGATGCCCTGTCGGCGGTGGATACCGAGACGGAGGAACGTATTCTAGGAGCGGTCATGGCCGAACGGGAAGGGCTGACCAACATCATCGTCTCCAACCGTGTATCCACTCTGAAGCAGGCCGATCTGGTGGCGGTCCTTGACGCTGGCCGGCTTGTGCAATTCGGTTCTCCCGCAGCTCTGGGTAACCAGGCGGGATTCTTTGCAGAGATAGCCGCCCTGCAGGCCTTGTCTGCCGAAGAGCGCAAGGAGCCTGAGCATGCCTGATTTTTTTGAAACCGACGACATAGTCAAAGATTATGATTCAAGCATCGTTGCCCGGATTTTCAGGTATGTCAGGCCTTACAGGGCTTTACTCGCCTGGTCGGTGTTGGCTCTGGTCCTGTCGACTCTCGGTGAGCTGTTGTTGCCTGTCCTGGTCCAGCGGACCATAGATGACTCCCTGGTGGTTTCATGGTCGGCTTTGGACCCTGGCGCCTATGATGATGAAAGGCTGGCTGGTATCCTGAAAGATCAGGATGTCCGCAGTGCCGGGGACTCACTCTTTGTCAGGCGTACAAAACTGTCATCGTTGGCTGATCCAGTACGGAACGCCCTCGAGTCCGAAGGCCTTGTGGATCCGGGACCTTTTTACCTGACGCCTTGGACGGATATGGCAGCCCTGCCTGAAAGCATCCGCCGGGGAATCGGTTTACAATCAACTGTATCAGGTGGACAGGTGTCCGGCACGGGTAGACCGGCCTTTGGGGCGGATGGGCCTGCTTTGGCCGATGGCTGGTTTGTTGCTCCTGAGGCTTACGTTCTGGCTCTGGCACCGGTAGATGCCCGAACCCTGCGGGTGGCCGACCGGCGCGTGGTTGCCCTGAACGGTACATTCTTCATACTACTTCTTGTGATCGTCTTGCTGGCTACTTTCCTGCAGACTTGGACGACCAGCCTGATTGGCCAGAAGGTGATGAAGGACCTGCGCATGGATCTGTTCAGGCATACCGCCGCCCAGTCGCTGGCCTTCCTGTCGCGACAGCCAGTGGGAAGACTAGTCACACGTCTTACCAGCGATGTGGAGACCATCAACGAATTTTTTACCAGTGTGGTGGTTTCTTTCGTGAAGGATATCAGCATCATGGTAGGCGTTCTGGGTGTGCTCTTTGTCATGAGTCCGCGGCTGGCTCTGGTCACCGCCTTGTCCCTGCCCCCGGTACTGTTTGCGACCAGTATTTCAAGACGCAAAGCCAGGGATGCCTTCAGGCGGCAGAGAACCTGGCTATCCAAGGTCAATGCCTTCATAGCCGAGCACGTTTCAGGCGTGTCAGTGGTCAAGCTTTTCTGCCGTGAAGCGGCAAGTGCTGCCGAGTTCGAGAAACACGACCGCGAACTGCTGAATGCCAATCTTGGCGAGATGTATGTATTTGCCACCTTCAGGCCTCTCATCGAGTTCTTCTCATCCACTTCTGTAGCGGTGATCCTCTGGTTCGGTGCCGGTCTTCATGGACGGAACCTCATTACCCTGGGAACCCTCATTGCCTTTGTGAACCTTATACGCATGTTCTATGAACCGCTGCAGGACATATCGGAGAAATACACCATCCTGCAGAGCGCCATGGCAGGAGGGGAGAGAGTCTTCAAGCTGCTGGACAGTGATGATCGTGTTCCTGACCAGGCCAAGGTAGCCATGCCGGATTTTATACGTGGGCATATCGAGTTCCAGAATGTCTGGTTTGCCTATCGCGGAGAGGATTGGGTCATTAAAGACCTTTCATTCAAGGTTGAGCCTGGAGAGACCGTAGCCATCGTCGGCTATACCGGCGCAGGTAAAAGCACTGTCGCAGCCTTGCTTGCACGCCTCTGGGACGTGCAGAAAGGCGAGATCCTTCTGGACGGTACGGCATTGCGCGACTTGCCATTGGATGGACTGCGTTCTGCCATCCGGCCAGTCATGCAGGATGTATTCCTGTTTTCCGGAACCGTAGCCGAAAACATCGACCTTGGACTGAACCTGCCACGAAAAGTCCTTGAGCGTGCCGCGCTTGCGGTAAATGCCGATGTCTTCATCCGGGCCTTGCACGATGGCTATGACACCAGGCTTGGAGAAGGTGCAGCTACCCTGTCTTCCGGTCAGCGCCAGCTGCTTTCCTTTGCGAGGGTTGTAGCCCACGAGCCATCCATCGTAGTTCTGGATGAGGCAACCAGCTCGGTGGATACCGAAACAGAACGGCTTGTACAGCAGGGCCTTGAAGAACTCATGAGAGGCCGTACGACGGTGGCTATCGCTCATCGTTTGTCAACAATACGCCATGCAGACCGCATCCTGGTCATGTCTGAGGGCCGGCTGGCTGAAGAAGGTGACCATGACAGCCTTATCGCCAAGGGTGGAATATATTATAATCTATACAGGCTCCAATACGAGCGTGAAACAGAGGAAACAGCATGACTGAAGTT
>MIBM01000086.1:11952-12094 GCA_001830645.1 Spirochaetes bacterium RIFOXYC1_FULL_54_7 | reverse complement strand
GTGTTGTAGGTTTGAAGGCCACCTACGGACGAGTAAGCGAATATGGTGCAGCACCCCTGGACTGGAGCGTAGCCCACATAGGTCCCCTTGCAGCCTCGGCAGTCGACACGGCTCTGGGCTATGCCCTGATGGCAGGTCCCGA
>MIBM01000086.1:11305-11935 GCA_001830645.1 Spirochaetes bacterium RIFOXYC1_FULL_54_7 | reverse complement strand
CGCTGCATCAGAGCCTGCCTGTACTGGATGGCTGGGACGACCTGGATCTGAAAGGCCTGAGGCTCGGGGTGTACTGGCCCTGGTTCCGCCATGCGGAAGCCGAAGTGGTTGGAGCCTGCGAGGCCCTGCTAAAGGACTTTGCAGAGCGGGGCTGCAGGATAGTGGAAGTGACTATACCGGACCTTGAAGCCAACCGCGTGGCCCACAGCATTACCATCCTGAGCGAGATGGCCCAGGCCATGGAAGCCACCCATGCCGATCACAACAGTGAGCATGGCCTGGATGTCCGGCTGAACCTGGCCCTGGCACGCCGCCTTACATCCACTGACTACGTGATGGCCCAGCGGGTGCGCACGCGTATGATCAGGCACTTTATGGATGCCTTCAGGCGCGCTGATGTGGTGCTTACACCGAGTACAGGCCTTGCCGCACCCCGGATACAAAAAGGTGCCCTACCCGACGGCGAGTCGGACTTGTCGACCACAATAGAGATCATGCGCTTTGCAACCGTTGCCAACATGACGGGTTTGCCTGCCATCAGCTTTCTGGCAGGCTATACAGGCAAGGGCTTGCCTGTTGGCATGCAGGCCATGGGAAGGCCCTGGGAGGAACATACCCTGCTGCGCCTGG
>MIBM01000086.1:6152-11272 GCA_001830645.1 Spirochaetes bacterium RIFOXYC1_FULL_54_7 | reverse complement strand
AGCCGGAAGTGTTCTTCAACCTGCTTGATAAGTAACATGTCAGCGATGATTCTCCAGGGGTGACACTACAGGAGTGACGCTTCAGTCCGCAGCCTGTAGTGGATCAGCCCCTGACCAGCAGAGCCATCACGTCGCCAAAACCGCAACGCTTGGCCAGACGGTCCACGACGGTCTTGATGGGTGAGGGGGCAAGGCCTTTGGCTATGCCACCCCAGGTCTTCAGGCGAACTGGCTGCAGTCCACGATCGGCGAACAGCCGCTGGAGGCCCGGGGGCGAGAACAGGTGCACGTGGTCTGCTATGGCACTGCGCCAGTGCTTGCCCAGTAGCCGGGCCTGGAGGCCTGCCACACTTGGGGTTACCGTAACGCACCAGCCCCCGGGTTTGAGAACCCGCCGTATCTCGTCCACGAAGGCGCCAGGCTCCGGTATGTGCTCTATGACATGGCTGGAATGTATCAGGTCAAAATGGGCGTCCGGGAAAGCCGCTGTTTCCAGGATGCCGGTGCGTATATCGGCCCCGCGTTGCCGGCGGCCATAGTCGGCTGATCCTTCGCAAGGTTCCACACCGACAGACTCCCAGGCCCGGTCAGCCATGTGCCGTACCAGGACCCCCGTGGCGCAGCCTATGTCGATGAATCGCCTGTCAGCTGGAAGGGAAGCCTCTATCTCGTCAAAACCCAGGTCTGCCAGGCCAAGACGCATCAGGTTGAAGAAGTTTTCGGCGTTCTCAACCTCGTACTGCTTGTAATCCTCATCGTAGCGCTTGGCCAGGTCTGTCGGGCGGGGGCGGGGATTCTGGTAGATATGGGAGCATCCGATGCACCGGGCAAAGGCGTAGCCATCCAGTTGCCAGTGCGGCCTGGTCTTGCTCTGGCCGCAAACCGGACAGCAGACAGGCTCTGTGCGCTCTTCTGGTTTTGGTTTTGAAAAATAGGTTTTCATGGCCATCAAACTATACCCGCATGTGATTGGGTCGTAAACCCCGCATGCAAATCAGTGCCAGGCAAGTTGCCGGCAAGCCAGTCCGGTTCCAAAAGAAACCGCCCCGGGGGTTCCCAGGGCGGTAGTATCAGATATTCAGTCTCCAACCCTTGCTCTGAAAGTCTGGTATCAGAGCGGATTCAAGCCTAGCGCCAGACGTACTTCACGAACTTGACAGACGGATCCTTGGATATTTCCTGGGCCGAACCGTCATACGAACGGACATTGGTCCAGCCAAGCTGCTGTGAGAGCATCCACCACCAGGCGGTGCACAGGACGCCGGAGTCACAGTGGATGATTACTTCCTGCCTGGCATTCAGTTTCTGGGCGGCTACCATGGCTTCAAGTTCGGCCTTGGGCTTTACCAGACCATTGGCATCGGTGATCCAGGATGCGGGCAGCATGAAAGCGCCGGGAATGTGGCCGAACTGGTCCACGAAACCCTGCTTGGTGATGCCGAAATAGGTGTCATAAGCCCTGGCATCCACAATCTGGGCACTGTTCAAGCTCTTGAGGATATAAGCCTTGTCAGCAAAGTAGCCGGGAACGAACTTGACCCCGAAATCGGTCTCGTCCTTGAATTCCTGGCCGGTGGTTACGCGCTTGCTGGCCTTGGTCCAGGCAGCAAAACCGCCATCCAGCACTGCAACATCGGCTACACCGGCATAGACCAGGGTCCAGGCAGCACGGGTTGCCCAGGCAAACCTGGCTCCGTCGGTCTCCACCACGACTACCTTGGAATTGGCCTTGATGCCGGCCTCGGCCAGCAGTTCGGACAGCTCATCGGCTGCAGGTACTTCATTGCTCAGGCCAGCCATGGGTATGTAGAGGCCCAGGAGGCTCACTGCGCCGGGAACGTGGCCGGCTTTGTAGTCATCGATTTTGCGCATGTCTACGACCACGACATTGTTCAGGTTGGCTTCGAGCCATTCCACGGATACGACAGGGTCGATACCCCTGGCAAAGGCGGGTGTCGCAAGGGCGACGATCAGCAGGATAAGTACGAATTTCTTCATGATCAGGTACTCCTTGAACGAATGTCCCCGCCCGCCAGGGAGCGGGGATTTATAAACATCAGCAGGTCAATTTTTACCAGACAAGTTCCTTGTTGTACGTAGAGAGACCTTCGGGAATACGGTCTGCCTCAAGATAGTAGGTATGTTCACCATGGCAAGTGTTGCAGTCCCTGGTACGGTCTGTCCGCTTGGCCACATTGTGGGGCACTGCATCCCAGTAGTTGGGCAGTGCATCGTAATTGGACATGGTCGGCTTGGCATGATCAAGGAAGGTATCCCGTACCGTCGGGATCAGTCTGAGTGTGGTCAGCTGGTCCAGGTTCCGGGGATTCCTGCCCAGTATGATGGCTGGACTGGAGGTGGCACCTTTTCCTTCATGGCACGACGAGCACTGACGGTATGCGGTTGCTGTATGGCAGGCAGAACACGAAACCGTGTCCTCATGGATGGCATGGGCTTCCTTGGTGGAATCCTTGCCAAGATCAGCCAGGTTGTGGCACTCGGTACATGACGGCTTTGTGGTGACATCCTTGCGTGAGGTCAGTGCTGTACCATCGCCGTGCATCTGGTTTCCGCTGTGGCAATCCACACAGGTCATGCCCTTGCGGTAGTGGATATCCGGCATGCCACCGTAATCTCCAGTGAACTCCGGCCATACCCTGCCGCCGTGGCAGAGGGCACAGGTCTGGGTTTCTGCCCGGGCTACAAAGCGGTGGTTGTCCATGAGGCCGCTGTTTACGCCGCTGACCACAGGACTCTTGACATGGCAATCGCCGCAGGATGCATGGCAGCTCCGGCATGACTGCTCGAAAACCTTCTGGTCAAAAATCTTCTTCTCGTCCGCATTGAACCGGGCTGACACACCGTGCTGCATTCCGGCAGCCGTATAATGGAGAGACAAAGTGTAATTTTTTGCTGTTTCTTCATGGCAGGTGCCACAGGCCGCGACTGGATCGTCTGATGGCCGGGAAATCAAACCCGTATGAGCTGCTGCCTGATCCACCGCACCGGGATTTCCGGCATGGCAATCGGAACAACTCAGGTAATGGAGATGAAGATCCTCGTCAATGGCTTCCTGGGTTACCACGTAACTCATGTAATAATCCGCCCGAACCGGGGGAGGGGGTCCTGCTCACCCTTCACCTTCGGCTGCGCTTGCTACGGGAGGGGATACGAGTTTCTGCATGATTGCCTGGTTCGAATGGCAATCTACACAACTTGAGTCCGTGGCGTGCACGCTAAGCGCGCCGGCCCCGAAGAAGGCGACTATCAGCATGGCCCTGGCCGTGCTTACCTTATTCACTGTGGAACCTCCTTTCATATTGTATGTGTATGACCAGGCCGATGACCTGTGGATCCCGTCTGGAACCCAAGCGAATCCGATAAAATAATAGCGTCAATATAGAGCTTTGTAAATAGATAAAAAATTATATATAAATATGACTAAATTAGTTATATAGTTGCAAGCCGACAGTCAGCTGGTAAAGGCAAAAGCCAAAGCCAAAGCCAAAGCTACGTTGACAGCCCATGCACTATCCGGTAGGCTCCCGGGGAACTCTTAAAGCAATTTTTGCCCTTCGAGGAACACCAGTGAACAAATTCCTTGACCGCCTGACTTCCATCAGACTGGCCATCTGGCTTATATCATACCTGCTGGTAGGCAGCATCCTTGCCACCTTGATACCCCAGGGGCTGCCTGATGTGGATTACTACGAAATCTACCCCAAACTTGTAGCCCAGTTGGTTGTCCAGACCGGATTCAAGGGTTTTTTCGGGTCGATAATCTTCATCATCCCCGTGCTTGCCTTCTTCTCCAACCTCGCAGCCTGCACGGTAAAGCGCTTCATCCGTGAACTGAAAAAGCGTGGAACCCACCACCATGGACCGGATATCCTTCATATCGGACTCATACTCCTGGTGGTTGGCGGTCTATGGTCGTATTCGGGTCACCAGGAGGGCTCGGTTACCCTTGCACCTGGCGACAGCGTGAATCTGCCCGACGGCTCGGTGATGAGCCTTGTGGACTTTACCTTTGAACGCTACGAAGATGGCCGGCCCAGCGACTGGACCTCCATCATCGATGTAAAAAAAGACGGCAAGACCACAGTGGACAAGGCCGTGGTCAGGGTCAACAAGCCCCTGAGGTACGCAGGCCTTACCTTCTACCAGTCCAGTTTCTCCGAACTGCCGAGCCTGGCCCTTGCAGACAAGGACGGCAGGGAAGTGATTCTTGCCCAGGGTGAGGAGAGGGTGTTTGGCTCCACCTCGTATTTCTTCATGGCTCCTGAATCACCAACCACCTCTGGCATGGCCGGCGCGCCTGCCGGCATGCCTGGGTCTTCCGCAGCAGGCATGCCTGGTGCACCAGCGACTGCTCAGCCTGGAGTTGCAGGCCAGTCCGGCAGGGCCATACTCAGGATCACGCCTGCCATGGGTGAGGCCCAGACCCTGCGCGCTGCTCCGGGAGAGCAGGTCGGCGACCTGACGGTCATAGGCATCAAAGCCCAGCTTGCCACCGGCATACAGGCGGTTGACGATCCCGGGTATCCACTTGTCTTCGTGGCCTTCCTGCTGATAGCCCTGGGAACAGCCGTAACCTTCATACAGAAAATAAAGGAGGGCGTATGAGTTTCGCCTCTTTCATAGCCACTGTGGCCTTCATGCTTCTTGTTGTAACTGCCATAGTGCAGGTTGTCTGGCTTCTGAAGCATGGCAACAAGGCTGATCCGTATACCCATTGGCTGTTGCTGGCTGCTGCGGTGCTGCTTTCCGCAGAAATGGTCGCCAGGAGCATCGAGATAGGCTTTTTTGCCTTGACGAACATGTACGAATCCCTGGCTTTTTACGCCCTGGCCATAGCCCTGGTGGTCTTTGGCTACCGGATGCAGAAACGCCTGGCCTACAATACCGGAGTGGCCTTCGGTTCCACGATGATAGCCATCATCCTCATGATGATAGCCTCATCTCCCCTGATACCCAAGGACGCTTTGCCGCCCATACCGGCACTCAGGTCAAACTGGCTTATCTTGCATGTAAGTTTCACGTTCATAGGTGAGGCTTTTTTTGTGGTGGGCTTGATAACCGCAATTCTGTTCCTGGCCACCAAGGACGAGAAACGCCGG
>MIBM01000086.1:0-6084 GCA_001830645.1 Spirochaetes bacterium RIFOXYC1_FULL_54_7 | reverse complement strand
GGCCTTCGGCGCCATCTGGGCCGAGCAGGCCTGGGGCCGCTGGTGGAGCTGGGATCCCAAGGAAACCTGGGCCCTGGTCACCTGGCTTGTGTACACCGTGTACCTGCACGTGAGGCTGATCATGAAGCGCAAGGATTCTCTGCCAGCCATCATCTCCGTTGCCGGCTTTGCCTGTACCGTATTCACCTTCTTCGGCGTAAACTACCTGCTGCCGGGGCTGCACAGTTACGGTTGAGTGGCCGATGACCGGTGGTTCAGAGGCTGGAGGCCGGGAGGCTCCAGTCCTTGACTATGAGGCCTGGGATACTCTGGAAATCCGCCGCATTGCAGGTGGCCAGCTCGAGCCCGTGCAGGATCGCAGTGGCCGCGATCATCAGGTCGAAGGCCGGCCAGGTCTGTCCTTTGGATACAGAAGCTGCCTGTAGATCTGCATACAGGGCGGCGCAGTCCTTGTCGAAGGCCAGGATGGGGAAGCGCCCCTTGAGTATATCCTCGTAGGCTCTGCTCAGGCGGTTCGAAGCAGCCAGTCTGATACCATACAGAACCTCCAGTTCGCAGATTGTCGATATGGCATATTCACTTTCAGGATGGCTTTTCCAGTGAGCAACGACAGTAGCAAGGGGCCTTTTCTTGATTGGCTGGGAGTAGACCGAAGTATCCAGAAGGATCTTCATTGCCGGTCTTCTTCATTGAACAGAGGAGCCGGTGTGACCACAGCCCGGGCTTGGTCAATGAAATCCGGTGAACCATATTCCCCCACACCATACTCCGCCGCCAGTTTTTCCCGTATTTCCCAGGCATCCAGTACTGACAGTGGCGCATCATAAGGCACCAGGCGGACTTTTGGCTCCCCACGGACAGAGATGGCTATGCTTTGACCTGTCTGGGCAACCTGTTTTACGAGTTCGGATAGATGGGCCTTGGCTTCGAACAAGGGTATCGAGTTGGTCATATAAACAGGTTAACTAGTCATCTGTAGATTGTCAAGGTACATTCAGTGACCTGAATCCCAGGTTTTGACCCCCCTCGAGTCTTGCAGAAATCTACCGAGCCCGCACCACCGTCATCATACCCCCATCCTCATGGTCTATGATATGGCAGTGCAGCATCCAGTCACCCGGATTGGTCATGACAAAGGCCAGATCAACATAACCGTGGGTGGGTATTGGAACCGTATCCTTCCATAATTCCCCAGTGGGAGCGCTTCCATTTATCGAGAGTACCTGGAAGGTGGTGCCATGGAGGTGTACCGAGTGCTCCATGCCGTGGCCCATCATCATGCCCATCATGTCGCGGTCGTAGACGCGCATTGTTACCACTTTGTTCAGGGGAACATCGATGGGCAGGGTGTCCGGGTGAGCGCAGCCGTTTATAGTCCAGATCATAGCCGGTGCATTACCTGTGTTGCCCCGGCCTATCATCCCGTGTCCGTACATACCCCGGGCCATGGCTGAGCCAAGCTCCAGCACGATATCCGGCCGGGCATTCGGGTCTATTGAGTATCCCCTGGGTTTGGGAGTGACAAAGGGAGAACTGACCGCCGGAACGCTGCCGTTGCCATAGACTATGGGTATGACCATGCCGGAGGAACGTCGCGAGCTGGCAATCTCGTAGCTTCTGCCCGGGTCCCCGGAGGCTGCCAGCTCAGCATCGATACGTTCCCCGGGAGCCAGCTTTATGGAGTCCGTCAGGAAGGGCAGGGCCAGGGCCTGACCGTCGGTATGGGTTACCTTGAACCGGTGGCCCTGGATGCTGAGGTTGTGTACGGAGGCCGTTGAGGCATTGATGAACCTGAGCTTGTGAAGTTCGCCCTTGACCAGCCTCAAGGGAGCAATGGCCGGGCCGGTCTTGCCGTTTACGGTCTCCACGTTGCCGTGGCGTTCCATATCCCCCGGGGCTGTGCCTTCGAGCCTGCGGCCCTGAGCATCCAGGAGCCAGTCATCAAGCACAAAGGTATGATCCCCGGAGTAGCGGGCATCTTCCGGAGCAAGGACGATTAAGGAACCGTACAGACCACGGTCCAGTTGGGGTAGCACAGGCATGAAGTGGGGGTGATACCAGTAGGTGCCTGTTTTCCCGGCCACGAACTCATACGTATGGGTAGTCCCGGGTTGAATCGACAGGGACGGACCATCCTGCTGCACCGGCAGTATCAAGCCATGCCAGTGCACATTGGTGGCCTCAGGCAGACGGTTGATAACCTCGATCCGGACCCTTTCTCCCTGTCTGACGATGATCGGAGTGCCGGGGACTGTCCCCCCGAAGGACCAGGCTCTGGTGGTGAGGCCAGGCCGTAGTTCCCAGTCGGTTTCAACAAGCTCAAGGCGGTAATCGGCGGCAGTGGCTGCAACAGCCCCAGTCATGGCCAGCAACATCATGAGGATAGTCCTGGCAAATCGATTGGGACGAAACTTCAAAGCATGCATCATAACCTCCCGGACAGCAATCCTTCGACCTTTACCACTCAGCTGCCTAGTATATTATAAATATAGTAATATATAAAGCCAAGGGTATGGGTACTCAACAAACAAGTCAAGCCGCACATGCATGTTAGCTCCAGCCATGGTGGTACTGCAGAACCTGGTAGTAGCTCCTGATTTTTCCAGGCATTTCATGCTCTACTGGCACCCTATGGATGCACTACAGTCCCAGGTTCTGGACAAGGTAAAGAAACTACTTGCCCTGGCAAAATCGCCCAGCGAGGCGGAGGCCGCGGCGGCTCTGGCCAAGGCCAGTGTACTGCTGGCCAAATATGGCCTGAGCATGGCAGAGGTACAGCAGGAAGAGGATGTACAGGAAGCAGTTTTGCTTGAAAAGAAGCGCCTGCGGGTCTGGGAATCCTTCCTGGTCTCCGTGGTCTGCAAGGCTACGTTTACCGAGGCCCTGCATTACCGCACCCAGTCTGTGGGTCGTATCCTGCTTATCGGTCGGGAGGTGAACATAGTCACCGCCAGGGAGCTGTTTACCTATCTGCACCGCCTGGTCCTGATCCTGGGGCGGGCACACAGTCCTTCCATTGCCCATGTCGACAGCTTCCGCCAAGGGCTTGTGCAACGCATAGGTGAACGATTGGCAGAGCAATACCGGGAAGGGCAGGGCACGGAGCAGCGGACGGACAAGGACCAGCAGAAGGATGCGGAATCTGCCTCAGGAGCAGGGACCACAGCCCTGGTCATGCAGGCCGACGCGGCAGCACAGGTTGAAAACCACGAGTTCATCAAGCAGAAATACGGCAGGACCACCACCAGGAAAACCGGCCGCAGGGTGGAAGCGGATTCCTACCACCGTGGCAGGGCAGTAGGGGATACGGTGAACCTGGACAGACAGATAGAAGGGTAGGCGGGGAACAGTCCCCGAGCGTTGACTTCAGCGCACTACCCATCTGGCGCTCTCTTGCGAATATTTATTGACAGAATACAGAAAGCGTTTTAATATTCCCGTGTACACAGGTGTGTATATTCGGTTTCCCCCTCTGAATGTTGACAACAGGGACGATTCATGGACGAAAAGATAGCGCTGAGGACAATCACAAGGGCCGACATAGCCAAGGAAGCCGAGGTTTCCGAGACCATTGTCTCCTATGTCATCAACGGCAACCGCTATGTCAATAGTGGGAAGCGTCAACGGGTTGAACAGGCGATCGCCAAGCTCAAGTATCGGCCAAATGCTCTGGCACGGGCGTTAAAAGGAAAAAAACTGAACCACCTTCTATTCGTGGCAGATGACATCCAGGGGGATTACTTCGGCAAGCTCATCAGTGAGATCGATAGTTTCGCCTACGAAAAGGCCTATTTCATTTCGCTATGCGCTGACCATATGGACGAAGACTTCGTCGACCGGATCTACTCCAGGTTTTTCGACGGAATAATCATAGGTTCGGCTAACTTCCCCCTCAAGAACATCCAGCGTTTGGTGAACACCACTACTCCCATCGTCCTCCTTGAAGTACGGGACTACAGCTCCATAACAGGTGTATACGGGCTCATAAACACCGGGCTTTACCGTGGAGCGAGAACCTGCGTCCGCACCCTTCATGAACGGGGCAGGCGCAACTTGCTCTATTTGGACAAAATCAATAGGGATGGAAGCAGGAGCGACCTGAGCGACTGGCGGCTTAAAGGTTTCTTCGATCAGTTGAATGAGTACGGTCTTCCAGCCAATGAAAGAAATGTGATAGCAGGATGCCGTTCGGATGACGAACTGGTGGCCGCTCTCGAACATAAAGTGCGACACGAGGGCTTTATCCCTGATGCCATCTTTGGACGGAACGATTATATGGCGCTACTGGGCATGGAAGCAGTGAAGAGCCTTGGCTACAACGTCCCCACCGACGTTTCGATCATCGGGTTTGATAATTCACGGTTCTGCCGGTTTTCCACCCCCACCCTTTCATCCATGGAGATCCAGCAGAAGGAAATCGGGAGGGCGATCATGAAGATGATGATCGCCCTCATCGACAGGCACGACTCATTCTCCACCAGAATCGAGGAGCATCTGGAAACCCGGCTTGTTATGCGTTCCAGCATATAGAGTTTACGGACTCAGAGAAGAATCTGAGGAAAAACAGAGAAGAAGGAGTAGGAACATGAAAAGAATCGTTGCATTACTCATGGTCTTGATGGTGGCAGGAACCTACCTGTTCGCTGCGGGCACCACCGAAGCACCTGCCGCCGACAAACCGGTTACCATCAAGGTGGCCAACTACGCTATTCTGGAAGGCGGGTACGAACCATTCTGGAGAGGTGTGAAAACTGGTTTTGAAACCAGATACCCCAACATCACCATCGAATGGGTGAGCGCTCCCTACGGTGAAATCGTCAATCAAGTGGTGAATATGGCCGGTGGGGGCGACATGGTAGATGTGCTCTTTGGCGAAATCGACTGGGTGCCGGGCTTGGTGGATGCCGGACTTGCAGCCCCTGTGAAGGATATACTTCCCGCTGCCTTCATCAACGACTTCTATCCTGATGTGCTTAAATCGTTCGAAGTCGATGGCACCCCCTACGGTGTTCCGCTGTATGTCTCGCCCTATGTACTGTACTACAACAAGGACCTGTTCAAACAAGCCGGTCTTGATCCCCAGAAACCGCCGAAGACTTATGACGAAATGCTCGGCTATGCAGCCAAGCTTTCCCAGTTGAAGGACTCGAACGGAAACAAGGTGTACGCCTTTGGCCAGACTACCGCCTCTGTCCCCGTTTCCGGAGCCTCATTGAACGCGATGGTCTTCAACTTCGGTGGCCAGGTGCTTGATGCCCAGGGCAAGCTTGCGGTTGACAACCAGGGATTCAAGGATGCCTTCACCATGCTGCAGCTTCTGGATTCGAAGGGGTACAATCCCCAGAACGCCAAGCTCAAGGATCTCCGCAACCTGTTCGCCCTTGGCCAGCTTGCCATGTACTACGACCAGTCCTGGGGTTTCAACGGGATCAAGTCGATCAATTCCGATGCAAAGGATTTTACAGCATCCGCCGAGCCCCTGAAGGGTGGCGCCGGGAATGGTGAGAGCCTCCTGCAAGCCCACTGCTTCATTCTTATGGACAACGGTCCGGCACAGACAGCCGCCGTCTCCAAGTTTGTGGAATACGTCATTTCCGAAGAAGTACTCAACGCTTACCTGCGCGATCTTACCCCTGCTTATCCCTCCAAGAAATCCATGGCTGCCATGGAGAGTGTGGCCAATAATGGTATCCTCAAAGGGGCCTCCCCTGCCGCCGGTCGGGTCAGGGTGCAGACCTTCATACCGAAGATTTCCGCGCTCAATCTGGAGCTTGCCTCGCTGGCTCAGGCTGTGACCGTTGGAAAGCAGGAAGTAGCACCTTCCATCGAGAAGTTCAAGGTTACCGCTGCAGTGAAGATCTCCCAGTAAACCAGAGCACCAGAGGAGCCGGGGTCATTCCCGGCTCCTTCCCACGAGGAACTGCATGAAAACCAGACTGTTGTCCAGGTACCAGAGAGATACATACTTTTCCTTCTTTCTCGATCTGCCGGCGCTCCTGCTTGCCGTCTCTTTCATAATCGTGCCGATCGTGGATTCGGTTATCAAGAGCTTCCAGACCTTCCGGCTCAGGAACATCATTACCA
>MIBM01000085.1:13364-15396 GCA_001830645.1 Spirochaetes bacterium RIFOXYC1_FULL_54_7 | reverse complement strand
ATACAGCTGCGCAAGGGTGAGTACTACCTGCTGGACCGCATGACCAAGGCCAGGCCAGGGCGGGTTGTTTTCCCGGTGCCAACCAGTGTGTCAAAGGGCATGCTCATCATACCCACGGTGGAGGGCACAGTCCTCATCGGCCCTACCGCCGAAATCATAGGGGACAAGACCGACTTTTCTACCACCAAGGACCAGCTGGACAAGATACTGACTTCTGCCCGTACCATGATACCTTCCATCTCGGAATACGATGTCATAACCAGCTTCGCCGGGATCCGGCCAATCCTGGACGAGGACTTCTACATAGCCATGAGCGCCAAGGTACCGGCCTTCGTACAGGTGGCAGGCATACAGTCTCCGGGACTTACCGCCAGCCCGGCCATTGGCGAGTACGTGAAGGATCTGCTTAAAAAGGCGGGCCTCAGGCTCAGCGAGAAGCCGGACTACGATCCTTTTGTGGGCAAGCAGGCCAGGGTCAAGGATCTTACTCCCTACGAGGTGGACAAGCTGGCTGCGGCCGATCCTGCCTTTGCCAATATGATCTGCCGCTGCGAGAAGGTATCAGAGGCAGAGATAGTTGCCGCCATACGGGCGGGCCACACAACCCTGGACGGCATCAAGTATTTTACCAGGTCCCAGATGGGGCGCTGCCAGGGCGGTTTCTGTACCTACAAGATCATGAAGATAATCATGCGCGAAACCGGGCAGTCCTGGGAATCGCTTACCAAGAACGGCGGCAGCAGCCGCATACTCAAGGACTCGTTATGAAGGATCTGTACTTCGACAGCATAGTCATAGGCGGCGGTGCCGCCGGCATGGCCGCAGCCCTGGAGCTTGCTGCCTCGGGTTTCAGCTGCGCCATCGTGGAGCGTGAAGATGGTCTGGGGGGTATCCTGACCCAGTGTATCCACAACGGTTTCGGACTCATCGAGTTCAACGAGGAACTGACCGGTCCGGAGTTTGCGGAACGGATCGAGGAGAAACTGGCAGGGACGGGCATCACCACCTTTACCGGCGCGACGGTCATGGAGATGGACGCCAGGAGCGAACAGAAGACCATGTTCTGTTACTCAGCCAGGTGGGGGGTGCTACGGCTGAGCTCCAGGGCCATCATACTGGCCATGGGCTGTCGTGAACGCAACCGTGGCAACATCCGCATTCCAGGCGACCGGCCAGCGGGTGTGTATACTGCAGGGCTTGCTCAGCGCCTGGTCAACATAGAGGGTTTTGTTCCAGGCAAGGACATTGTCATCATAGGTTCCGGCGACATTGGCCTGATCATGGCCAGGCGCATGAGCTGGGTTGGGTGCAAAGTCCACGCGGTGGTGGAGATACTGCCGTATCCCTCTGGCCTGACCCGCAACATAGTCCAGTGCCTGCACGATTTCGGCATACCCCTGTACCTGTCCCACCTGACCACCCGGATCATAGGCAAGGGCCGGGTGGAAGGGGTGGAGGTCAGCCCCATAGAGAACGGTGCCCTGCAGCCTGAGAAGGCTTTTACCATCCCCTGCGATACCGTACTGCTGTCCGTGGGACTGATACCGGAAAACGAGCTGTCCAGGACGGCCGGGGTGGAGCTGAATCCCATGACTGGTGGACCCATGGTGGATTCCATGCTGATGACCAATGTCCCGGGCGTCTTTGCCTGCGGCAATGTGCTTCATGTACATGATCTGGTGGACTATGTCGTTGAGGAATCCAGACGGGCGGGTGCCTTTGCCGCAGGCTGGCTCAGGGGCATGCGGCCTGGCAAGGAAGCCAGGATAAAGGCCGGGGCCAATGTCCGGTACACAGCGCCTGTCAGGGTCGACCTGCAGTCCGGGGCCAAGATATACTTGAGGACTCTCATCGTGAAGAACGATGCGGTGCTGGACATGAAGGTGAACAACCGGGTGGTGAAGAGCCTTCGCAAGACCCATATACAGCCTTCGGAGATGATAGCTCTTGAACTTTCACCCCAGGATCTGCATGAAGTCCTGGATGCGCCCGATCCGGTGCTCGAGATATCCATAGCCTGAAGGAGGGCGGA
>MIBM01000085.1:13152-13294 GCA_001830645.1 Spirochaetes bacterium RIFOXYC1_FULL_54_7 | reverse complement strand
GCCTGCCGGTGCGGACAAGCGGCCCCTATCCCAAGGACGGTGTACCCGACGCCCTTAAGGCCATCTATGCCCTGTCGGTGGAACTGCCGGTTAAGCGGGGACAGGTACTGATAAAGGATCTTGGCGGCCAGGGGGTTGATGT
>MIBM01000085.1:12425-13047 GCA_001830645.1 Spirochaetes bacterium RIFOXYC1_FULL_54_7 | reverse complement strand
CTTGCGTGGCGCTGGAGGCATAGGCACAAATGACTGACATCGGAGCCATTATGAGGGAAACTACGGCAGCATCGCAGGTGATCATCTCCATCGTACCCATTGTGGGTATCGTGATGGGCTGTATGGTGGTCTTCTTTTATGTACTCTGGGGCCACCGAGAGCGCATGCTCATGATAGATCGTGGGCAGTACGAACCAAAACCCTTCGAGCTTGAGGTATTCAGCTTACTTGCAGGCATACTTCTAACGTCGGTTGGAGCGGTATTGACAATAGTGTTTGCCCTGGTCGCTCCGGCGAGCTATGCCTTGCTGGGCGGTCTGGTGCCCCTGTCCCTGGGACTTGGTCTGCTTGCTTTCTACCTGCTGCGTTCCCGCCAGCGTACGGCATGAGCTTTGCCGGACCGGACGCGTCCGACGTGGAGATCATCGAGCGCGTGCTTGACGGTGACGCCAACGCTTTTTCGTTCCTTGTCCAGCGCTACCAGCGCCGGGTGCTCAGGTTGGGCTACGGTTTCTTCAGGGATCAGGACGCGGCGGAGGATTTTGCCCAGGATGTGTTCGTAAAAGCCTATGTGGGTCTGTCTGGCTTCATGGGACGGTCCAGCTTCTCTACCTGGCTTACC